>CAMWKC010000089.1 GCA_947174735.1 uncultured Porphyromonadaceae bacterium | reverse complement strand
CTCGGTCTGATGTATGAGGAAGGCCGCGGAGTCGAACAGTCTTATATGGCGGCCGAATACTGGTACCGTAAGGCAGCTTCCTGGGGTCATACTAATGCTAAAGTTGCTTTAAAACGTCTTAATGGTTTATAATTATGAAAAGTATAATATTGATCTTTATAAGTGTTCTAAGTTGTGCCTTAGCTTTGGCGCAGGAATATACAGTACAGAGTTTTGAGATTGTGCCGAATGATCTGTCGGCAAGAACAAAATCTCGTGTTGATTATAATGGTAAAAAGTGTGCCTTAGTAAAGGTCTACACTGATGATAAAATTGCCGAAGCTCAGGGACCTGTAGTCGGAGAAATAGACGGTAGCGGTATGGAGAAATGGGTATACCTTACTCATGATGCCAAGGAAGTGAAACTTATTTTTGACCGTCATCTTCCTTTGCATATAGTATTTATGGATTACAATTATCCAAATCTTACAGGTCAGATGACATACGTGCTTAAACTTAAGGAAGCGTCAGATTCGGAGTTAGGTAGTTTCTCTACTTCTTCTGATATTGATACTATCAGAGAAAAAGCTGTTAAAGCCTATAAAGACGAGGATTATAAAACAGCATACGAACTGTTTTCAACTATTTCTGATGATAAAGAGGCTCAGAATTATATTGGCCTTATGTTCACTCATGGACGTGGTGTAAAAAAGAATGATAATGAAGCTATGACTTGGTATCGTAAATCAGCTGAGCAGGGTTATACCCGTGCACAATGTAATCTTGCTACAATGTATGTAAATGCTCAGAAATACAACGATGCCTTAGATTGGTTTAGCAAAGCTGCAGCACAAGGTTCTTCCCGTGCACAATTCTGTCTCGGAGGAATGTATGAATTAGGCCAAGGTGTGGAACAGGACTATAACGAAGCTTTGAAATGGTATTTAAAGGCAGCCAATCAGGGAAATGCCCGTGCACAATATCGCCTCGGAATGATGTATGAGCTTGGAGAAATAGTAGAACAGGATTATGCTAAAGCTATAGATTGGTATCGTAAGGCTGCTGATCAAGGTAGTGAATATGCCCAGGAAGCTTTGGAACGTCTTAGTAAATAATTATTTCAGACAAGATATAAAACAAAATACGACTGTCTCACGACAGCCGTATTCTGCCATTCGGACGGTTCTGTAAATACGAAGGTATTTGCAGCTTCCGTACCGACCGAATGATGTGAAATTACTAAAGTATATAACCCAAAATTTAGACAATTATGTGTTTTCTATCAAGGCAAAGAGATAAGGCCTTAGAAAAACATATCAAAGTCATGAAAAAAGTGTTTTATTCTTTCGGTCAAGGAAAATAACCGCTCGGCGGGATTGACCGGCTGAGGGAATTGTAGCCTTGAGAGTGCTGTGGTAGCTATTCCGGAGCTATAGAAGCACTGAAAGAGAGTACGATTTTCATAATTCCGAGAGTAGAAAAGTTATTTCTTCGGGGAGCGTGTTAGCTGTTATTCAGATTCAAGAGGAGAAGCGGCTAATGCTGTGAGAGACTTTTCTACTGTCAGCGTATAGATAACGCCAGGTATAAAGGGGTTATTATATTCTGAATAATTAATAAATGTTAAAAGACTATTCTTTGCTTAATTCTGTAGCGAGATTAGCCATTACTATGGCTGCTTCAGCTGCTTCAGAGCCTTTGTTGCCGAGTGCTCCTCCGGCACGGTCGAGGGCTTGTTGCTCATTATTGACTGTGAGCACACCAAATATGACCGGCGCTCCTTTTAAGGTGTTGAGCGTGGCGCAACCCTGTGCGGCTATCTGGCAGACATAGTCAAAGTGGGGGGTATCTCCGCGTATGACACAGCCTATTATGATAATTGCATCATAACGGCCGGTATTCTGGGCTATAGCGGCAGCTTTAACCAGTTCGACAGTACCCGGAACGTCGATAAGATGAAGTGCTTCGTAGCTTACACCGGCAGCTTCGAAGGTTCTGATTGCTCCGTCGCGTAGAGCGTGAGTTATATGGCTATTCCATGAAGCTGTTATGATAGCGCATCTGAAAGTATTGCCGTTGACCGGTTTCACGTTAAAACCGGGGGCTACACCGGCAGCTGCGTGTAATACTGTTGACATATTGTACTCCTTGTCTCAGTCGTTATTCTTTTTGTTCTTTTTCTCTTTCTTGCTTTTCTTTTCCTTTTTATCCGGTTTTTCTGCCTTTTCTTTTTCAGTTTCGTCTACAGTCTCTTCGGGTTGTGGCTGTGTATTGTCAGCTTCTTCGCCGTTTTCTTTATTTTCGTCGTTTTTATCGGCTTTCTTGAAACGGTTCATAGTTGAAGTAGTGACTTTATGGATAAAGGTTTTCCATTTAGGCTCCTGAGAGATGTCATTGTCTATGACTTCGAGCAGAGCCAGTATGTCCTCTTCAAGCTCAATAGTTTCAAGGGCTATAGTATGAGGCAGAATGGCATTAAGCAGACGTTTGGCGCGGGGACGCATTGTGCGTACACGCATCATTATCTCAGCCATCTCGATGGTCATCTTTATCTCTTTACGGTTGACACGGCCGGTACGTTGCTTGGAGAATTTTATGGCTTCGGCATAAAATTTCATGGCGGCTTTATAGTCACCTGCCGAAGCTAAAAGCTGACCGACATTACGCAGCGAATCGACAAGCTTGTCTGTAGCAGCCACCACTCCTGAATTGACTTTTTCATAGAGGGCCGAAGCATTGAGCTGCTGCTTTACGAGAAGCTCCATAGCTTTTTTGCGTGAGCGCAATATGCGTGTCGAAAGTTCCATGGCCAGAATATGGTATTTGCCGAAACGTTCGGCATCTTCCTTAATAAGCCGTGCGAGTACCTTGAACAATACTTCAAGTTCTTTCTCACTCTGACGGTAGTCATGAAGTGCAAAATGTATCTCAGCAAGGTCGAATATAAGACCGGCCAGTACAGCGAGAAACTCGGTATTGTCGGTATCAGTGAAATCGCGCAGATTACGCATAGCAGACACCGTACGTTCCAGAGCGTCCATATAGCGCTCTTCATTAATGAGTGTCTGGGTGGTATTACGGTAGTTGGCCACCTCGGTGAGGATTTCCTGCTGTGAGGAGTTCTGGCCCATTTTAGAGAGATTCAGAGGAATATCTACAATAGTCATATCTTTTATATGCTGGGTGGGTTTGAGACGTATTATGATTTTTCACCGGCTGCCATACGTGAAGACACATGTCCGAGATAGCCGCCATGGTGACGTCGGGCATAGTCTTCGACACTAAAGCCTATAGCTTTCATGGTTGCTACCACGAGTACATCGCCCATGACAGTCATCATCGTAGTAGATGTGGTCGGAGTTAGTCCGAGGGGACATACTTCGGAGGCTCCGCCGGTACATAGCGTGACATCCGCCAGTTCGGCGAGAGGGCTGTCCTCCCGTCCTGTAATAACTATTATCGGGAGGTCGGAATAAAGATGCCTGCTGAGTTCAACAAGTTCAAGTATTTCGCGTGTTTTGCCTGAATTGCTTAGAAGCAGCAGCACATCGTTAGGCTGAAGCAGGCCTAAGTCACCATGTTGAGCTTCGGATGGATGCAGAAACACAGCCGGTGTGCCTGTTGAGGAGAATGTAGTGGCTATATTGAGGGCTATCTGTCCGGCCTTGCCCATTCCGCTGGTGACGACTTTACCTTTTTTTCCGGCTACCCGGCTGACAATGATACGTACAGCATCAGCATAGCCGTCGGTGACCGGTATAGCCTCAACAGCGCGGGCCTCAGCTTCGAGTATGCCGTGCATCAGACTTTTTATATCCTGAGTGTCGATGGGTTGAATCATAGGGATGATGTAGGATTTGTTGCAGACCGTTATCAACGGGGCTGTGGAATGGCGAGTTCACGACCTTCGTAGTCGGCAAGTGCCTGACGCCAGTCGTCGGGTACAGGTATCGAATGAAGGTTATCAGTATCGATGCTGACCATAACGGTTTCGCATACTGACTTTATCTGACCGCTTTCCTTCTCGACGAGCATTTGCTGCAGTATGAAGCTCTTCTCACGTATTTCAAGACAACGTGTGCAGACTTCTATCTGCTCGCCGAAGTACATAGAATTAATGTAAGCACAGTTGACATTGGCTATGACAGTCTCGACTTTACGCCAGTTCATCTTACCATTACGCACACTGTTGAAATAGTAGGCTTTTCCTGTGTCGTAGAATGAGAAATAAACTGTGTTATTGATGTGTCCGAGAATATCGACGTCATTAAACCGTGTCTGTACAAGGACACGATGTTTAAAGTTAGCCGGATTAGGTAGATTGTGTATATCCATAATTCTGTATAATCAGTTTTAGGAAAGAGAGAAGCTTATTAATCAGGTTATGAAACGTATCTCGCTGATTATATTTTTACCAAGCAGACGGTTTATTTCGCGTACTATAAGCGAACGGCTCATACTTAGTTCCTGCCTCATAGCAGCATTAGGTACACCGACTGTCATAATTCCGTCTCTGACGACCGGTCTGGAAGTTTTCGCAGCTATATAGTCACCTACAACACGTGACCACATATCTGCCGCATGGAGTTCGTCAAGACGGTGACTCATACAGCATTCGTCGAGTGCCAATCGCATGATGTCGCCTATGGCCATTGTTTCGGTACGTTTCATGTCTGTTCAATATTAATAGGTGTGTAGACGCCGTCGGCTACTTCCCACATACGTCTTTCGCCTTGCATAGCCTCGATTATATCGTCAAGATGTTTCCTGTTAGTGTCCGTGACGAATATCTGGCCGAATTCACCCGGTGTCGATACGGTAGCCATAATACGGCTTACACGGTCGGAATCGAGTTTATCGAATATATCGTCAAGAAGAAGTATTGGAGTCACACCTCCTGATTCACGCAGGTAGCTGAATATAGCCAGCCTCAGGGCTATAGTAAAGGTTTTTATCTGACCCTGGCTGCCGAGCCGCCGCATTGAATAGTCGTCAAGAGCCATGTCGAGATCATCTCGGTGCACTCCGCGGGAAGTGAAACCAAGGGCTATATCTTTGGCACGCTGTTGTTCGAGTACTTCGGGTAACGAGGCCTCATTGAGTACGCTGCGGTATGTGAGTGACGCATGTTCGGCTCCGCCTGATATACGGTGATAAAAATATTCGAATACCGGTGTCAGACGTTCGGTCCACTGCCGTCTGGCTATATTAACGGCTTTAGCCGCTTCTGCCATACCTGTTTCAACCGATTCATAGAGCAGTTTATCACGCACACCGGCTCGTAACATTCTGTTACGTGATTCAAGTGAGCGTGTGTAGCGTATGAGATATGACAGATAGGAATTATCAGCCTGCGATATGACCATATCCATAAGGCGTCGCCTTTCCTCGCCGCTTCCGCTTACCAAGGCGCTGTCTGCCGGTGATACGGCCACAATAGGGAACCGTCCTATATGTTCCGATATACGTGTATATTCCTTACCGTTACGTTTCAGTGTCTTGCCTTTACCTTTGACAACTCCACACGAGATCTGTTCCGAACCGCCGGCATCGGCTGTATACTCTCCCTTTACCAGCAGCATATCGGCACCGTGGGTAATAAGAGCTGATTCCGGCAGAGGTGTTAGCGGACGAGCCATACTCAAGAAGTTAATGGCTTCCAGCAAATTACTCTTACCCATACCGTTACGGCCGAGTAAGCAGTTAACCCCCGGCGAGAATTCAAGACTCGCCGAGGCTATATTTTTAAAATTGACTATATCGACACGGTTCAGAATCATCGCCGGCAAAATATGTCATCGGTCAAGTTTCTCACCGAAAGCAAGGTCGCCGGCATCGCCGAGACCCGGTATTATAAAGCTCATTTCGTTGATTGACTCGTCTATGGCACCTACCCATAATGTGGCTTGAGGCAGACACTTCATTACATAATCAACAGCCTGCTGTGAAGCTATAACCGAAGCTATATGCACGCGTGCCGGTGTGCCGTTGTTAATTAGCGCACGGTAACCCAGTTCCATTGAACTTCCGGTAGCGAGCATAGGGTCAACCAATATCAGGGTTTTGTCTTCTATCGTAGGTGAAGCCATGTACTCAACGAGCACATCGAATGTATCGCCTCTTTCTTTATAACGTCGGTAGGCACTGACAAAGGCATTTTCGGCGCTGTCGAAATAATTGAGGAAACCCTGGTGGAAAGGAAGTCCTGCACGCAGTATTGTGGCGAGTACGATAGGGTCGGCCGGAGACTGGCAAAATGCCCGTCCCAGAGGGGTATTAACCTCGACATTCTGGTAGCTGAGGCGTTTTGAGATTTCATAGGCCATGATTTCTCCTACACGCTGCAGGTTGCGGCGGAACCTCATGGCATCGCGCTGAATGTGGGCATCGCGCATCTCGAGCATATAACGGCTTACAAGACTCGGGGTCTCGGCAAAGTTAATAACTTCCATATCTTGCGTAAGTTTTAATGGTTAGATCTACGTTGGAATGGCGTGTCCGGCACGTATCGAAGCAACAGGATAGCACGTTGGCGCCGACAGCAGCTACAAAGATAACAATAAAAATGTTTACTTTGCTGACTCAGCGGCTAAAAAAAGCTCGCGAGCCTGTATACGGTCTTCCCGCAGACGTTCAGCAAGACTGTCGAGGCTGTCGAAGCGACGTTCGTCACGCAACCGCTGTAGAAATTCCAGACGCAACGGAAGACCGTATAGATCACCGCTCCAGTCAATGAGGTTAGCTTCGACAGTGACACCGAGTGAGTCTGCTATTGTAGGACGGCGTCCTATATTGACCATAGCTGCTATAGGGTCACTACGGTCCGGTATAAAGGCGCGGGCAGCATAGACGCCGCCGCCGGGAACAGCCATATACGATGGAGGTATGACATTAGCTGTAGGGAAACCTATAGTACGTCCTACCTGCTGGCCTGTGCCTACTGTACCTTCAAGAGCAAATGGACGTCCTAACATATCTGTGGCTTCTGTTATACGTCCTTCCGTTACGGCACGTCTTATTGCTGACGAACTGATACCGGGCAGACAGGGCGCTTCGATGATTTCAATACCTGCTTCTTCACCTATTTTCAGATAATCGTTATGCGTCAGGCTTCGGCCATCGTGTCCGAATGTATTGTCATACCCTATGACAAGCAGGTCTACATTGTAGTCTTTGTGCAGACACTGTATCCATTGACGGGCTGTCATTAAGGCCAGTTGTGGCGTGAAGGGGATTTCAACTGGTTTAACACGATGTGAGCTTATCAGCAGGTCACGTTCATGACGCTGAGTCAGCATACCCGGAGCCCGTTCGGGAGCGATGACACTGAGCGGATGACGGTCAAAAGTTATAGCCAGAGGTTGAAGTCCTCGTATCACAGCTTCGAAACCGAGAGTATCAAGTACTTCGGCATGACCTCGGTGCACACCGTCAAATGTTCCTACTGTAGCGGCATAACGTGTGCGGCCTGTATTCATCGTGCCTGTTCGAGCTTAGCAGCTACGGCCAGCATATCGTCGTCGGAGGTTGAGCCGATTCTGATGGCCTGAAGTCCTACTGACTTGGCGGCGTCGCAGTTGGCCTGTGAGTCGTCGAGCATAAGTGTTTCTTCCGGTACAAGACCGTAGCGGCGTATTACGGTATTAAAAATAGCCGGATCCGGTTTGCAGGTACGTTCCTCAAATGATACTACAATACCATCAAAGTAGTCATTGATTGAAAGCGGTTCAATCTGCCGAAATGCTTCGTCTATCCAGCTATGATACATGACAGCGTTAGTGTTGGAGAGCACATACAGTCGGTAGCCCTTGGCACGCAGACAGCGCAAAGCTTCGAGACGTTCGACAGGTATGTCTATAAGAAAAGCGTTTACAGCGTTCTGTATCTCCATATCCGACACCTGTCGTCCGATACGGGTACGCATCATATCGAAGAATCCACCTGCTGTGAGATGTCCTGTCTCAAGTGAGAGAAACGGTGGCTGCTGTTTGTAAAGACCGAGCATAGAGTCGGCGTCAGTCATACCTAACTGTTCAAGAGCATGTACGGCATTCTCACGGCGCAGGTTTATCATTACTCCACCGAGGTCGAAAATTATATTTCTGATTTGATTCATGAGTTGCTGATTTTTACGCACCGACAGAGTAAGAATTGCTCCAATCGGTTTTCCGACTGCAAAATT
>CAMWKC010000088.1 GCA_947174735.1 uncultured Porphyromonadaceae bacterium | reverse complement strand
CCGGATAGGTATATACATACCCGTGGCGTCTATTGCTGCATTGTCATGTGGCATGAGATGTTTTTAGAGTGTTCGAAGTTCTGAAACAGCCAAAGACAAAGCGTCAATACACGCTTTTCTAAATATGTAGTTAGACTCCCACTTACCTTTGCAAAATCGCTTTTATGAACTTTGCACCCATAGCGTGGAGCATCCAAATGCAAAATTATTAAAAATTCGGGAGATACACAACCAATTTTTTAGTATCTACTGTTCTTCGCTAATAGCACATTGCCCTAAATATTACCTAAATATTAACGATGGATAATATTGATACTATAGTCTCTCAAACTACGATTGGGAAGTATGACCAGAATGTGCAGGTGTTATCTCTTACTATTTTGGTCTAACAGAGATAGGATAATGTGGGACTTTGTGGAAAATGATGATAATTGTGTCCAAAGAGGATGATTTAGCAATAAGAATGTTTGAACTTTGTTGTTGCACTTCGTTCTGAAATCTACACTATTTCATCATTTAGACTTACGGCTATTACAGTTCGGGCTCTGAATAAAGATGATTGATAAAGATGCGGAAAAGGGAATCGGTCAGTGTATAACCGTCGAAGTCTTTTGTAATTATTCCTCCTTTTATCAGATTACGCAAGGCGCTCTGCACCGAACTTGCAGATGCCAGAGAGTGACGTTTTATGAAATTACCGCTGGTGGGAGACGTGACTCTCTTTTCTTTAGCAACTGCTATCAGCAAGCTTTTCTGACTGATACTGATTTTGGAAAGCATTTCCCGGTAAATTACTTCATTGGCTGCAAGCATAGACCTTATCGAACGTATTACCACTTCTTCGTCACAAGTCTTTCCTTCGGATGTGTCTGCAAACGCTCCGTTCATAGTTCTTTGAAGATAGAATGTGTTACCTTCAAAAAGTGCGTATGCCCGACGTATCCCGGCTTCTTCAAGCTGTCGTCCTCTCTGTTCAAACAGTTCTGTGGCAAAAGCAATGTAAACATCTTCGCTGATAGCTCCGAGATGCATCAGCTCACTGCTGTTATAGAATGGTCTTTTTGAGCTGACGAACATCTCTTGTAGAATTGAGAATTCACTTCCGGCAAAGATGAAAGTCGCATTCGACAGTCTCTGCATATAGCCTCGTAATATGGCTTCTGTATTTTTTTCAGGATATTTAGTAATCTGTTGAAACTCGTCTATAATCAACATTACAGGCCGGTCATTCTGCTCGAGATAAGTGAATATCTCCTCAAGAGTATATTCCGGATGTTGAATATCGCCTAATTGTATGTTAAATGTGGGAGTGCCACTCAAAGGGTCAAAGCCGAATGTTCCCTTTAGTGATTTCAATGCCGCTAAGAAACCTTTCAGGCTTTTCCTGCTTCTTTCCGCAAGAGTACTGAAAACTGTTCTTCCGAGTAAATAAGTAAATTCACTGAGTGTGTTTGACTGCAATATGTCCAGAAAGAAGGTCTGATATTTTTCCTGAATTATTGGTGAATTATGGACAGTAACATTTATCAATGAGGTTTTACCCATGCGTCGTGGTGAAAGAAGTACCACATTACGACCGTTGGTGACGGCACTCGCAAGGCGTTTTTCTTCTTCCTCACGGTCACAGAAATAAGGTCGCTCGATTCGATGCCCCAGTATGAAAGGATTTCTCGGATGTTCCATAATAATGCTTAACTGAGTGATTTCTATTGCAAAGATAATTATTTAAATTGAATTATTCAAATCGAATAATTCAATTTGAATAATTTAGCTTTGCTCTCAAGTCTGTTTTGCCTTTATACGACTTCGCAGTGTACGTATGGCATTGGGACCAACACCGAATATCTGCTGTATTTCAGTGTCACTCTTACCGATATGAATCAGAATCATGAAGAGCTTGTTCTTTGAAGTCAGACCTGAATACAGAGTATCGAGAGATGCCATATATGCCCTGTCCACGAGTTCATAATATTCCACGCAGTCGTCAATGTCGCGTTTGTGCCAGCTTCCGATAGTGCTACCGGCAGAAATTTCGTCGAAACGCCGCCTGCCGTTAGCGTAAGCGGACGTCTGCTTCTCTTTCAGGCTCTGTAAACGGGCATTAAGTTTACCTACTTCCTCGGTCTGCTCACGTAGACGGCGTATTTCGTCAGCCTGCATACTGTTTGTTTTGACAGCGTGATTGATATCAGCTTGCAGTCCTTCTATACGTTCCTGAAGAGCCTGGGCCATGATATGCTCTTTGGCAAGAGCCTTCTCCATCTTTGACCGACGATAGAAATAGTACAGCCATGTCAGCAGGGCAAGGAGTACAAGAATCACGATACTGAAAACGAGTGACCGTATATGCTGGTGGTCACGCTGTTGTTGCCATTTGTGGTCAAATCGCAGTTGTTCTCCAGCTACATCGTGTTCCATACGTTCATGTTCCATCTTGTCCTTGAGTGCTATAATCGAGTCAGCGGCAAGACAGGCTCCTTTATAATCACCAACCTCGCAACGTGTATTGTACATGTCAGTAAGTATATGCAGACGCAGAGGGTCGCTGTTCGTAAGCATAGCTTTACCCCAAAGAGAGTCGGCGGTGGCCATACGTCCTTCACGCGCATGTATAGCGGCGAGATTAGCCATTGCTGCGTTGATTGGTTCACAAGCAATCGCCTTCTCATAATAAAGACGGCTTATGTTGATGTCGGAATCCTGAAACATATACCCTATATTGTTGTACATCCGGGCCTGTTGTCGCAGAGGAAGAGCAGAGGCATAATCAAGCACCCGCATGATGGTATCGATTGCCTCACGTTTACGGTTTATTTCGAGTAGAGCAGCTGCCTGTACGGTGATAGCGTTATAAAGTTTCAGAGTATCTTTCAGGATAGACGCAATGTGACGTGTGCGGTCTGCGTATCTGTGTGCTGTCCGGATATCGCCATAATAGTAATTCACGTAGAAGAGATAATGGGAAATTCCGAAGCTCAGCGGAGATATTTCTGCAGAATCAATAAGACTCTCCGCCATCTTTAGTTCTGCTGTAGCCCGTTTAGGATTGGCATTCTCATACGCCATCTTTCCGCGGCAGAATGCTGCGAGAGCAGCATTGCGTTCATCAGAGGAATCGAGTGAATCGGAAGCTGCTACGGCAGTTTCGGTATCAAGGTCCAATATGCGCTGTTCGAGCATAGGATTATATGCGGATTCAGAGTGCTGACAAAGGGTAAGCACAAGACAAATGACCGCTGCGACAGGCAGCGGTAGCAGATGACTCAGACGATGCAGGTTTGGGCGTATACAGTGCTCAAAGCGGAAAAACATGAAAAAAGATGTTACAAATTTGATGTTTCATGATGGTTGTTACACCACGCATTAGGTTTATTTGCAATATATTAAGGTTATTTATAGATGTAACGTGCATAAATGTCGGATATTGCCGTATTATAAATAGTTTCCTATATTTGCTATCATAATAACATATAATCATTCACAAACCTACTATCTATGAGACAAAAGTTCTACTTTATTTCAGCAGCTGTCGCTTTGGCGGGTATCTCCGCCACATTGGCAGCTATGCAATCAACACCACAGAAGGCGACGCAGCCGGTGCGCGACTATTCGATGATGACACCGGCACACGCAGGCCAATCTGTGGAAAAATTGGTATTCAACAACGGCTCGGCCACGCTTGACCGCAACGTTCGCTCAAACGATGTGGCGAAAGCTCCTGCAGCTTCCAATCTGGTGTTCGGAGGTGCGCTTCACTTCTCCACCGGTTGGGAAGATGGAACACATTATGGTCTATATACCTTCACTTCCGATCCCGACGGTGCTGACAAGGTAGAGCTTATATCGGAATACTGGTTCTTTCAGACCGGTAATGCCACTGTAATAGACAATGCTCTCCATGCAGTAGACTATAACCAGTATGACGATATTCTATACGTCAATTATAATAAAGTAGACCTTGCTACAGGCGACTATCTGGGTTGGGGTTCTTACGAAGACCTGTCGATGCTTCCATTCGACTCCGACTTCGATCCGCTTACCGGAGGTGCTGTAGGATGTTTCCAGAAAGCAGGCAGTACCGATATTGAGCTTGCTATAGTGGATTATGATACCAATTACCGTCGTGTGATATGTGACCTCCCTGATATATTATACACAGTGGCGGTAGACAGCAAGGGCGACATATATGGTATTGATGCTAACGGTGTATTGCGTCTTTATCCTCGCTCAGGCGGTGAACCTACAGAGATAATGAACACAGGTCTCTATCCTGTGTATATGCAGTCTGCTACGTTCGATAAAGACACTGATCTCATGTATTGGGCGTTTACCGACGGAGACAATAGTGCTTTATACGAGATAGACCCTGCAAATGCCACCATCTCAAAAATCTATGATTTCAACAACCGTGAGGAATTCACTTGTCTTTATGTAAAGAAACCGGTGAATATGAAGGCTCCGGCCACTCCCGCATCGTTGACAATGAATCTTGATCCACAGGGTGCCGGTACTGCTGAGTTTACTCTCCCCGCTACTGACCGTGAAGGTAATGCTCTTAACGGAACTGTAGATTATAAGATTTATGCTAACGGCGACTTGTTAGCAGAGGGTTCAGGTTCCGCCGGTGAGGAAATCAGTTGTCCGGTAACCACTCCGCTTGGTGATACTCACTTCCGTTTGGTATGTAGTAATGCTGACGGTGAATCATATTCTGCAAAAGTGCTTCAGTGGGTAGGCGACGGTGTGCCTGAGGCAGTTACAATGCTCAATTGCAAAGTCGAAGACAATGATATAACTATAAGTTGGGAAGCACCTACAGGAGGTGTTAAGGGCGGATATATTGACCCCGAAGCACTGACATATACTGTGACACGCTATCCCGAAGAAAAAGTAGTGGCAGAAAATATATCAGACAAGACATTCTCTGAAACATTGAATCCAGAGCAGCCGATGGTGATATGGTACGGTGTGACTGCTACATACAAGAACAATACCGGCGAAGAGAATTTCACTCAGAAAGTTCCGGTAGGTGATGCTTATAATATGCCTTACTTTGAGGACTTTGAGAATCCCGATAACTTTGCTCTCTTCACCGTAATTGACAGTAATGACGACGGACGTGTATGGATGATAGCTCTGCATCAAGGTTGGAATCCTACAGGTTTCGCATTCTGTAATACAAATAAGTTCGGTCTTAGCGGAATTGAATACAGTGATGACTGGCTGCTCACTCCGAAACTCAATCTAAGTGCTGACGATGTTTATGTATTCAAGTTCAAAGCCTGGACTATGGGTTCTTCTGAAGAGATTATGGAGGTAGCTCTCGGTCATGGAGAGGATCCGACTGATGCCGCTGCCTACTCTATAATATTCGAACCTACGCGTATTCAGGGTAACTTTGAGAATCCTCATCGTTTCAGCCATAAATGGATACCGGAAGCCGACGGTCAGTACAGAATAGCTTTCCATGGTCTTTCCGGTATGAACGGTGCAAATTTCAACATTGACGAACTTGACGTACACAGTATCGGTAAGGCTGCCGCTCCTGCTGCAGGTGAGCTTAAAGTCACAGGTGGCGAGAAAGGTGCGAAAGAGGTCAACGTGACATTCACTGCTCCTACCATGAATGCGCGTGGAGATGTATCACTTAGTGAAATTACAAAAGCACAGCTCTTCCGCGGAGATAAACTCATAAAAGAATGGAGTGATGTCAAGCCGGGCGAAACCCTCAGCTATGTAGACACCGACGTGGAATTCGGTTCTAACGATTATAGTATGGTATGCTATTCGTCAGAGGGTCAGGGCGTGCCTGCAGAGGCAAATGCTTTCGTAGGCCGTGATATTCCCGCACAGCCTCTTGGCTTTAAAGCTATCGACAAAGGTAACTGTGTGGAACTTGTGTGGGAGAATCCCGGTGCCGTAGGTAGCAACGGCGGATATGCGGACGATACAGCTTTTACATACGAGGTATATAATATTGTTTCCAACGCAGCTACTCCGATTTCCACTGGTCTTGAGGAGACATCATACATCATTGAGAACACAGGCACCGGTAACCAAAGCCGTGCGATGTACGGTGTGTCTGCAATCGATGACGGCAATCTCGGTGATATAGCTGTCTCGAACGTCGTTATTCTCGGTGAAGGCCATAAGCTTCCATACGTGGAGACATTCAATATGGCTAAGTATGACAATGAGGGCTGGCTTGAGACAGGCGATACAGAATATATACCTGGTGAAGGATTCTACGAGCATATATTCTACACTGATCCCGAAGTAAGCTCCGATGAGGGTTCCACATCAATCTTCTGGCAGCCTCAGATAGGTTTCCGTAGCACCGCTATGAGTACCGGTAAGATTATTCCCGGTGAGGCTTCAGCTCTCTACTTCATTCTCGACCGTCGCGCAACTGCTGATTGCGACGTTAAGATCGATATTTATGTGAATGTAGACGGTTGGCAGAGAGAGTTCGTAAAGACTATCGATCTTGCAGAAGCTACTGACAAGACCTCCTGGCATACAGAGGTAATCGACATCGTAAAATATGGAAATGCAAACACACTGAGCTTTGACCTTGAGGCTCATGGCGATGCTCTGAACGAGACAGTATGGCTTGACCGTATTCAGGTGCGTAATCTTCTCGACAAGGATCTTATGGCATCACTTGAGGCCAAGAAGACCTATACCGCAGGAAAGGCCGGTCAGGTAGTGATTAAGGTAGATAATAACTCTCTGAACGAGGCATCGGGCTACAAGGTGAATCTCTATGTCGATGGTAAACTCTCCAATTCAGTTGACGGTAAGACTATTCCGGCTCTCAGCTATATGAATTATGAGATGGAAGTGACGCCAGCCGTTAACATCGGTACATCGCTTGATTTGCGTGCTGAGGTTATATATGACGGTGATATGGACGATACCAACAATGTAGCCGAGAAGACTTCAAATGTGGTGGAATCAGCTCTTGAAGCACCCACCGACCTGCGTGCCGGAGAATCTGCTGACGGTATCACCCTGAACTGGACTGCTCCCGAGGTGGTTGACGCAGAGGTAACAGAGGGCTTCGAGACTTATGATAACGGTGATCTCGTATTCGGTGACTGGAAGACCTATGACCTTGACAAAGGTCTTGCCTGTGGTATCAACAACCATCCGATACCTCACGAACGGGAACCTTTCGCCTATATGGTATTCAATCCTATAGAGAATAATCTCGATATTACAAAGGCTACAATGTACGAGCCGGTGGCTGATGACCAGTATCTGATGTGTATGAAGGGCTATTACTCTTCATTGCCACACAACGACGACTGGCTGATTTCTCCCGAGCTTTCTGGCGATGCTCAGACTATATATATGTTCCTGCGTAAGTATGGAGAGTCATATACCGAGACATTCGAGATATGGTATTCTCTCACTGATGATGATCTCGAGTCATTTATCCTTCTTGAGCAGGGAAGCGTAGATGAGCCTGAATGGGACGAATACTCCTACGACCTTCCTGAGGGTACCAAGTATTTTGCCTTCCGTTACACAGCAGCCAACGGTTTCTTCATCTTCCTCGATGAGATATCATACCATCCCCTTGTACCTGAACTGACAGGTTACCGTATCTACCGTGACGGTGAACTTTTGGTAACTCTGAGTGCTGATGATACTACTTACTTCATAGGTGGTGCTGATGCTTACAATTCAGATTACTTTGTGACTGCAGTCTACAAGCAAGGCGAATCTATGCCTTCCAACCATGCAAGTATATCCGGTGTAAATATTACTGGCTCTGACGGTCGCAGTGTATTGGGCGGCGAAGGTGAGATTCTTATCACAGGTCTTGACAATGACGATGTGAAGGTCTACGCTGTAGATGGCAAGTGCATAGCATCCTTCATCGCTGACGGTACCCGGAAGAGTGTGAAAGCTGACAAGGGCCAGTATGTGGTGAAAGTCGGAAGAAGCGCAGCAAAGGTTATTGTACGCTGATGAAATGATTTGTAAATTAATGATATAATTCAATTTTTAGTATCATAAAACATAGCAACGGCACCGACTGAAAATAGTAGTCGGTGCCGTTGCTATGTTTTATGTGTTACAAAATGTCAGTCTTCGATTTCGACATCGAAATCATCACCGAAAGGATCGTCGCTGTCATCACGTGTGTTATCCC
>CAMWKC010000087.1 GCA_947174735.1 uncultured Porphyromonadaceae bacterium | reverse complement strand
GACATATTAGTTTTACCAACTTTGCCATGATCTTCTTTTGTTTCTTTTTCATTACACAACACCATAATGGTTATGGTTTCATTCTTGATTGCTATTACGAAACCACTATTGTTGATAATGATAATTTCTGGATTTGAATTGGAAAAAGGTAACAACAAAATTAGGAGTGTCTATTTCCTTTAACTAATGGTTGATTAGCAGACAAGAAAAAGCGAAATACTATCAATGCGCTTTTCCTGACGAATAATCAGAGTATACCATTAGACAAGACCCAATCGTAGGCTGGTACCATACCGATTTCCAAGAAATCGGAGACAGTATTAATTAACTAGTTGAATAACTTTCCACAGTGTGCAGCTCTATAGATGAACTTTTCTGTAATCTTAGCACCAGTTTTGACAGAAAGAATCTAGACACGCATTCGCTTCTTATGGAATCATTTTCAATGTCTGCCTAAATAATCAAAGTAATAGAAGTAATCAAATCGAAGACTTTTTCTTTGACGAGGGAAGGTACAGAAAAAAGTGGAAGATAGAAAGAATCAACGTATGAATGATTTCAAATCTATTCTTTTGCACTTCAATATTATAATGTCCAGTTGGAAGGAGTTACCGTTATTTTCCTTAAAAATTTCACAAATTAAATTAGTCTAAACAATTTCATTTTTTGTTTGACCCTCTCTTAAAAGGAAAAAAATAGTTTATCGCTTTTTGTATAGTATTGTGGGGATTGGCATACGAGGGCATTACTTGACTTATATTGAGATTTATATTAAGCTCAGGAGGTACTTCTGTTGGACCAGTATCTTCCGCTACGCTATCAAATTCTTTTTGATAATGATTATGAAGATCTCGATTAACCATTCTTTCATGACCACGAGCATTTAACATTGGATGAAGACTTGTCTCTTCTCCATCAAAATATCGTAGCTTGAAATACTCTTCAGGAATAATATCATCTCCTACTTCAATTTCCACAACACTATAATCAGGTCGACCTATTGATCTATGAGTTGGACAATCCAAATGATACATTGTTAAACGGAAGCAAGGATCAATGTTGACTAAACCGGATATAACTCCAGCAGGATTCTGCCGTGCAAAAGTCAAGTTTGTTCCGTCATCAGTGGTTGAGAAAATATCAATATTACCAGGATGACGATGCCACAAACCTAACAAGTCAAGAGGCCTCTTGTATTGATTTGCTACGGATTGAGCGAGATAATTTACGAATGCTTCATCGTACTCAAAATAAGCGTACTGAAAGATACTATTAATACCTGGGGGTAAAACTTCCATAACTATCCATACCCCATTGTCAAGAACATGACCGAGGAGTATACCTCCGGTTTCAACTGGATCTTTGTCGAAGCTCTCTCGAATAATAGCATTATACGCTTTATTAGAGAAAACAATAAGTTGACAGTTATCGCTCATAATTAAATTCCGTGATGTTCGTTAAATTTTTCCTTAGGGAGATCTCCTGTTAGAACCAGTTCATAGGCTAAAAGCCATTTTACTGCCCATGCTAGTACGGAGGCAGCGGTAGTCACCGTATTGCCAGTTTGAACAAAACCAGCCTCGGTTGTACATAGATAAACTTCTCCTACTGTGTCTCGAAGAAGGTGTGAAGGATGAAAGCCGCACTCTCTTACGATATCTTCTACATCTGGTTGAACGAGATATACATATACAGAAGATCCCATCTGTTGGTTAGGATGGTTGTTCTGATAAACAGCCATTACGTAGTAACTTTTTTTACAACCGAACTTTGTTTCATAAACACCAGGAGTAAGCTCTCCCAGCCAATAGAGACGTCCGTCATCAAGTTTTCCAAGTTTGAAGCCAGGAAAACATTTTGCCATGGCTGCCTTTTCAGCTTGAAGTAGAGTAGGATTAGTTTCATACCATTGCGCAGCAAGCTTTCCTTTTGGGATACTTATAGTTGTATTCTGTGCATTACTAGTACCAGTAACATTGCCATCGCCTTTAAGAGTAATTTTCTCTCCATTCATAAGTTTCTTTTTAAGGGCTTCGCGCTTAGCTTTAAGAGCTACATCATCAACTGCCAGTTTACCCTTAGGAATGCTAATAGAGTTGTTAGCATCACTACCTTGCACAGCATTACCAGTTCCAGATTTAAGAGTAATTTTGTCACCAGAGAGCAATTTAGCCTTTAAGGCTGCCCGCTTTGCAGCCAAAGCAGCATCGTCGGCTGACATACGACCTGCAGGAATTAAAATTATTTTTTCCATTGTTATATCAATCCTTAGGTTATTTTTGAGAATTTGTTAAAGACTTCGATAAATCAAGTGTTTAATATGTTAAAAGTAGTACATTTAGCATGAGATTTAACACTAAATTAAGTTAAATAGTTGATTATACAGTAATTTATAGTATTTGACCACATAAAATTATGTAGTTTCTCAGTCTATTTGACCAAATTGAGAACATCAGCCAAAGATACTTTCTTAGGTTTTAGTACAAAGTTAAACACAACTTTCATCTTGCTTATTTTAATCAATAAGATACGACTTAGCGTTGCTAATGTTGTTATTATGCATAAATCATAAATAAGGTTATTAATCGGGGAATAAAAAAAGGCGTGAACTTAATTACTACGTTACCATACTGAGGCTCTGGACTGCCATCTACGGGTAACAAGTAAAAAGCTCACGCTTGCGGTATATAAGACAGCTATTTAGGCTGAGATATACACTTCAGCGTGAGCGTCATCGCTTGTCATCTGCGTAGATAAGAAAATTGTCCAGATTTTCAGTATCAGATAACGGAATGTTTGACGCTCATCTTCAATATGTCTGCAATATACTTAAAAGAGTGTATACTGCAATTGCAAAGTTACGAAGAATTTGCCAAACTATCTTTAGCAATGACTATGTTTTTACTTGTAGCCTTTCATTGTTACAGTTTTAACTTACGTATAATGTATGACCAGTCATAGGTCTACATTATAATATACCAGGTTTTGCAAAATAGTAAATGAAATTTGTTTACAATTTTATAAGGGGTGTGTTAAAAGCAGGTTGGGGGTAAACCAAGGAGGGGGGTGGATTGTATTTGTTAAAGAACCACATCTGGATGGAGATAGAAGTATATAAAGTGACTATATCGACGAAATTCCTAATTCCACACCATAATGAAAACATGTCTATTGCTTTCGCTGGCCTTTGCTTTGGCCGGTTCAGCCTCAGCGCAGACGGTGAGCCTTGACTCTTGCCGCAGTATGGCGTTGCGCAATAATAAGACGCTGCGTGTTGCCGATGAGGGTGTACGCGGGGCGGCTTTGGAGCGTAAGGCGGCTTTCTCGGCTTATCTGCCGGGTATTGACTTTAACGGTACTTACATGCATAATCAGCATGAGATTGCGTTGCTTGGCGAGGATGCTAAGTTGCCTACTATGTCGTTTGACCCCAAGACGATGAAGTATAATTACAATTTGGTGACGGGGCCGGACGGTGTACCTATTAAGGATCCGCAGACGGGTAGTTATATTCCTTCCGAAGTGGCTGTGATACCTAAAGAGGCTATGACTTATGATACGCGTAATGTCTTTGCGGGTGCTTTCACGCTGACACAGCCTATATTTATGGGCGGTATGATACGCGCTCTTAATGACATCACCAAGTATGCTGAGCAGGCGGCGATAGCAGCCCGCAACAGTGCGGCACAGGATATAGTATATGCTGTCGATGAAGCTTACTGGCAGGTGGTATCACTCAAAGAGAAGAAGAAGTTAGCTCAGAGTTTCGTTAATTTGGTTGATTCGCTGCGTTACAATGTCAATGCTCTGCTTGAAGAGGGTATGGCTACACGGAGCGACCTGCTTACCGTTGAAGTGAAGCTCAACGAGGCACAGATTATGCTTACGAAGGTTGACAACGGTCTGACGCTGTCGCGTATGGCGTTAGCTCAGCTGTGCGGTCTGCCGGCTGATACATATATGGAGCTTTCGGATGAAGGCTTGCGTAGCAGCGCGACACAGGCACCCGATTACAATATCAACATGAACGATGTATATGCCAACCGTCAGGACCTTGAGGTGCTGCGTCATGGCATAAATATGCTTAAAGGGCGTGAGAAACTCGCTTTGGGTACGATGCTGCCGAAGGTCGCTCTGGTAGGCGCGTGGAGTTTCAGCAACCCGAATGTGATAGATGGGTTCGAGAAGCGGTTTGGCGGCGGTTTCAGTATCGGCGCTACCGTCACTATACCTATATGGCACTGGGGCGGACGTTACAATCATTACCGTGCCACACAAGCCACTACAAATGCACAGCGTCTGCTGCTCGAAGATATGGAAGAGAAAGTAGACCTGCAGGTACGTCAGGCACAGTACAGCTTCCAGGAGGCTTTCAAGACCTACGACATGACCCGTAAGAACCTTACCAAAGCTGACGAGAATCTGCGTCAGGCACAGTTAGCCTTCCGCGAAGGTGTGCTTACCACCGACGACGTGACAGCAGCCCAGACTGCCTGGTTGCAGGCCAATTCAGAAAAAATAGACGCCGAAATCGCCATACGCCTTTGCGAAGTATATCTGAGCAAGGTAACAGGAGCGATGAAGTATTATTGATATAAAAAGATATTATCGGTCAAACACAACACATCCCTACTAAAAATCACACCCCATGGATAACACTTCTAACAATAATGCCGTTCCGGTACAGACCGCCGACAGCAATTCACCTTTCAACACACCGGCACAGGTCACAGCCAAAGACCGGGGTCTTATACTCACTATCGTAATCATTCTGCTTATACTTATCGCTATGGCGATAATCGGTTTCCTATGTATAAAGCAAGGACCCGACACCATACAGGGTCAGGGCGACGCCACCGAGATACGTATATCGGGCAAGATGCCGGGGCGTATAGCTGATTTCTATGTTGAAGAGGGTCAGAAGGTCAAAGCCGGCGACACATTGGTACGCATACACTCGTCGCTGCTTGACGCCCGTATGGAACAGGCACAGGCTATGGAGGACGTGACTCGTGCCACCAACCGCAAGGTAGACGCCGGAACACGCAAACAGATTATCTCAGCCGCAAAAGACCTTGTAGACCAGGCACAGGCTGCCGTCGGTATCAGCGAAAAGACTTACCGCCGTATGCAGAATCTCTATGAAAAAGGTGTTGTAAGCGAGCAGAAGCGCGACGAAGCCAAGGCTGCCTACGATGCAGCAGTAGCCGGAAAGGCCGCTGCCCAGAGCCAGTATGAACTTGCCGTAGCCGGTGCGCAGAAAGAGGATAAGGAAGCCGCCGAAGCTATGGTTAATGTATCGAAAGCCGGTGTTAAGGAAGTCGGTGCTATCATGGAGGACCAATATCTTATCGCTCCCTGCGACGGCGAGATAACCGTAGTTTATCCACAGGTGTCAGAACTTGTGGCTACCGGTGCACCCATCATGTCGCTCCAGAAAGACGACCACTGGGCAGTGTTCAACATGCGCGAAAATATGCTCAAAGACCTGCGCAACGGTTCGAAGATAAAAGTACATATTCCCGCACTTGACGTACACACCACGATGACCGTCTACTACATACGCGACCTCGGCACATACGCCAACTGGCAGGCAACCAAGTCTACCGGCGACTATGACGCACGCACGTTCCAGATTAAGGCACGTCCAGAACAGCGTATAGACGGTTTCCGTCCCGGTATGTCTGTAATATACGAAGGTATAGAAAAATAAGGCTGTCATGAAAAATTCCGGACTCAAAGCCATCATTCAGCGAAGCGTGCTTCAGATAGTGCGCCGCCCCATCTATTGGGCCGGATTCTTCGTGCTGCCTCTGTTCTGCTTCTTTTTGTTGGCCGGACTCATGGAGAACGGTCTGCCCATCAAAGTACCGGCGGCCATAGTAGACCGCGACGGCACGGCTCTGTCACGCGAAATATCGCAGAATCTCGCCGGTATGCAGATGGTGGAATATGCCGAGAGCTGCGAGAGCTTTACCGAAGCGCGTCATCTGTTGCAGGAGGGTAAGATATACGGTTTCTTCATGATTCCGGAGGATTTTCAGGCCAATCTGCTTTCAGGCAACGGCCCGGCCATTACCTTCTACACCAACATGACCTACTTCGTGCCGGCTTCGCTGCTTTTCAAGACATTTAAGGCCACAGCACTTTTCACTAAGGCCGGAATTGCCATGTCGGTACTCGATGCCGTAGGCGCCGAGTCAGCCGTGGCCTCACCGGCAAGTCTGTTGCAGCCGGTCAACATCACCACACGCGGATTGGGCAATCCGGGCCTGAACTATGCCATATATCTCTGCAATTCGTTCATACCCTGCTGTCTACAGCTTATGATAATGCTTATGACCTGTTTCAGTCTCGGCCAGGAAATCAAGTATCATACTTCGATACAGCTGATGCAGATGTCGGGAGGTTCGATTGTAAAAGCTCTTTTCGGCAAGCTACTGCCTCAGACAGTGATATGGCTCGTGATGTCAGCCTTTATGACTTCATGGCTTTACGCGTGGAATTCATATCCTATGAACGGTTCGTGGTGGTGGTTCGGTCTTTCGCAGGTAATGTTCGTATTCGCTGCGCAGGCGTTGGCTGTGTTCTTCTTCGGCGTTCTGCCCAATCTGCGACTGTCGCTGTCGATGTGCGCACTGTTAGGCATACTTTCGTTCTCGATAGCAGCCTTCTCCTTCCCTGTTGAAAGCATGTACGGTGCCGTTTCGATATTCAGCTGGCTTATGCCGATACGTTACAACTTCCTGATATATATAGACCAGGCGCTTAACGGCATACCTATCTATTACTCACGTATCTGGTTTGTGGCATATCTCGTATATCTTATCATACCCTTCACTGTGCTCTGGCGCATCAAGAAGGCATTTGTCAAACCCGTTTACACGCCCTGAGGCGTCAATGTTATGTGGAATAAATTTAAAAACTCCATAGCCTCGTTCTTCCTTGTATATTGCAGGGAGTTCAAACTTGTGCTGCACGACCAGGGCATAATACTGTTTTTTGCGTTTCTGCCGATGGCCTATCCTATTATATATTCGCTTATATATAATCCGGAGCTTGTGCGTGAGGTCAAGATGGTTGTGGTTGATCATGACCGTTCGCAGATAAGCCGCGAATTGGTGCGCAAGCTCGATGCCTGTCAGGAGATTTATGTCAGAGGTTATGCCGCCGATATGAATGAGGCTAAACGTGCCATGCACAGTCACGAGTGTTTCGGTATTCTTGAGATTCCGGAAGGCTTCGGACGAAAAACCGGTATCGGCGAACAGGCGAATGCCGTTCTCTACAGCGATATGAGTCTGCTGCTTCGTTACCGTGGTTTTTTGGTAGCCTCTACCAACGTAATGCAGGAGATGAGTGCCGAGCTTCAGCTTCAGAAAATCAACGAGGTAGCTCCGTTAGCGGCTACTATATCAAGTGGTGACCTGATGAGCGTAAACAATATAGCGATGGGTAATACATCGAGCGGTTTCGACTCGTTTATCATGCCCGGTGTGGTGATACTCATACTTCAGCAGTGCATAATTCTTGCAGTAGGTATGGCGGGAGGTGCCAAACGCGCCAATCCGCGTCTTATCGGTTATGTCGGTGTTAATCAAGGTGAGTCAGTACTTGGCAGTATGTTGGGACAGATGCTGTGCTATTTCACTATCATCATACTGCCGGCTATATTTCTTGTGCACTACGTGCCGCTGATATTCTCTTTCCCGATGGCTGGTAACTTCTGGGAAATATTGGCTTTTCTGACTCCGATGATTTTGGCAAGTATCTGCGTTGGCTTCTGCCTGCAGAGTGTATGCTCGGAGCGCGAGTCGGTGTTTGTGTTGTGGGTTATCACTTCGGTTGCGTTCCTGTTCTTGTCAGGACTGACATGGCCGCGTTATGCTATGCACGGGATGTGGCGCTTTATGAGCGACTGCGTACCGGCGACATGGGGAGTCGAAGGTTTTATCAAGATGAATGCTAACGGTTCGTCATTGGCACAGGTGCGGCCTGAGTATATCAGCCTCTGGATTCAGACCGGTGTCTATCTTGTGTTGGCCTACGTGGTGCAACGCTGGATAGTTTATCCGCAGCTTTGGCGCGGGCCAAAGGAGGCTGTTGATGACTTTGGGAGCAGAGCTCCCGGCGGAAACCAGCTTCGCGCTGATAAAGGAGGAACAGCTTCGCGCTGACGAAAGGGCGCGCTGATGACTTTGGGAGCAGAGCTCCCGGCGGAAACCAGCTTCGCGCTGATAAAGGA
>CAMWKC010000086.1 GCA_947174735.1 uncultured Porphyromonadaceae bacterium | reverse complement strand
CGTCTGCAGCGTCTTATGTTTATAAGAGACAGAAAAAGAGAAACAAGACCCTGACAACAAGCAGTTATGAGCGCACTCAATCAGTATTTTGACCTATATGAGTCGAATCGCGAGCTCATCGACTCTAAGAGCGCTCCGCTGCTTAATGCGCTGCGTCCAAAAGCTGCTGATGCCCTACAGACCATGCGTCTGCCGGCACGCGGTTCTGAAGACTATGAACTCACTGACCTCGAAAAGATGCTCGCTCCTGATTTCGGTGTCAACATAGCACGTGTGCCGTTACCTGTAGACCCGGCACGAACATTCCGCTGTGATGTGCCTCACATGTCGACAACTCTGTTTATGCTTGTCAATGACAGATGTGCCGAGACTGATACCACACGTCGCGGACTACCGGAGGGTGTACTGGCCGGCAGCCTGCGCGACATAGCAGCTTCACACCCCGATATATTAGCCCCCTACTTCGGACATATAGCACCGCTTTCAAATCCGGTGGTAGCTCTCAACTCCCTACTGGCACAGGACGGTTTTGTACTTTATGTGCCCCGTGGAGTACGTATCGAAAAGACTATACAGCTTGTCGACATTCTCAGTCACGAAGCTCCGCTTATGGCAGTGCGCCGCCTACTTATAATAATGGAGGCTGACAGCGCGGCTACGCTGTTAATATGCGATCATACACAGAATGCCGATGTACAACTCTTCAATCTTCAGACTGTTGAAGTGTTTGCCGGTGCCGGCTCAAGACTTGACATCTACGACCTTGAGGAATCATCGACAGCTACTTCACGCCTATCGGCTATGTATATAAAGCAGGAACAGAACAGTAATGTTCTCGTTGACAGTATAACGCTTTATAACGGCTGTACACGCAACGAATATCACTGTAAACTCGACGGCCGCGGCGCACGTCTGCGTTTGCTCGGCATGGGTATAGAAGATGACACACGTCATCTCGACACATATAGCCGTATCGAACATAACGTGCCTGACTGCACTACCGACGAACTGTTCAAGTATGTAGTCGATGACGAAGCCACCGGTGCCTTTACGGGTCGTATATATGTAGCTAAGGGAGCCAGCGGCACCGAGGCTTACCAGTCAAACCGTAATCTGGTAGGAAGTGATACAGCACGTATGCACTCCAAACCACAGCTCGAAATATATAACGATGACGTTAAGTGCTCACACGGCACAGCTATTGGTCAGCTCGACCCGATGCAAGTATTCTATATGCGTACACGCGGCCTGAGTGAAGCAAAAGCACGCCTGCTGCTCAAACAGGCTTTTATGGCCGATGTGCTCGACGGCATACGCGAAGAAAGTCTGCGTGACAGACTGCGTCATCTTGTGGAACGACGCTTCGCAGGCGACACAACACCCTGTACAAGCTGCGGCGCTGAAGGGTGTAAGTTTTGAGTCGGAGTAATCGGAGAGATCGGAGTTATCAGAGCTATCGGAGCTGTCGGAGTAATCGGAGCTATCAGAATAATCGGAGGAATCTGAGTTATCAGAATAATCTGATCTATCCGACTTATCCGAGCGCTCCGATTATTCAGATTATTCCGATAGCTCCGACAGCTCCGATTACTCCGACAGCTCCGATTACTCCGATTTCAATCTCACTACTATGGCACTTGACATAGCCGAAATAAGAACCCGCTTCCCTATCCTGGAGCGGAAAGTAGAAGGCAGACCACTGATTTACCTCGACAATACGGCCACCTCACAGACTCCGAGTATCGTGGTCGATGACATTGTATATAATTATGAGCACTGCAAGGCCAATGTGCACCGTGGTGTCCATGCTCTCTCACAGGAAGCTACCGAGCGTCAGGAACATACCCGACGCCGGGTACGTGACTACATACACGCTTCAAGTGTCGAAGAGGTGATTTTCACCCGTGGCACAACAGAAGCTATAAATCTGGTGGCGGCATCTTACGGAGATCGCTTCCGTGATGGTGACGAAATCGTACTTACCGTTATGGAACATCATGCCAATATCGTACCCTGGCAGCTGCTGCAACGCCGTAAAAATATAAAGATACGTGTGGCACTTATTAACGAACGTGGAGAAATTGACCTTGACCAATACCGCAGTCTTTTTACGCCGCGTACTGTTATGGCCTCATTTTGTCATGTCAGCAACGTTTTAGGTACGATAAATCCGGTAAAAGAGATGACACGCATAGCTCATGAACATGGAGCTGCAGTACTCATCGACGGCGCACAGGCCTCACCTCACCTTCCTATTGATGTAGCTGATCTCGACTGTGATTTTTATGCTTTTTCGAGTCATAAAATGTATGGTCCGACGGGCATAGGTGTACTCTACGGCCGTAAAGAACTGCTTGAGACTATGCCTCCTTATCAGGGTGGCGGCGAGATGATAAAGCACGTCAGCTTCGAGGGCACCACTTTCGCTGACTTACCTTTCAAATTTGAAGCCGGCACGCCCGACTTTGTGGGTATCGCAGCCTTCAGTAAGGCTCTTGACTTTATTGAAAGTCTCGGGCTTGAGGCTATCGAAGCCCATGAACTCGAATTACTGAGACACACAACCGAACGCCTGACCAACGAAATAGAAGACCTGCATATTTACGGCACAGCAACTCACAAGAGTGCGGTCATATCCTTCCTTGTAGGCGATACCCACCCCTACGATGTGGGTATGCTGCTTGACAAATTAGGAGTAGCGGTCCGTACAGGACACCACTGTGCCCAGCCGCTTATGCAGTTTTTTGGTATACCAGGTACAGTACGCGCCTCATTTGCAGTCTACAATACAATGAAAGAAGCCGATGCATTTGTTGATGCACTAAAGCGTGTTATGATGATATTGCACTAAACCTTTAAGCTCCGTTCAGGTCAATATAATATAATTATATTGTATCTATGACTGACTGGCAGGAACGCAAAAAAGATCTTGAAGTGAGCGTCGACTTTCTTTTTGTCGCCGTTCTGCTGGTTTTTGCGTCATGGTCAGCATATTCATCATTTATGACCTCACCCCCCTATGTCGATACGGAGCGCTATCCGGTGCGAGGTATTGACGTATCGGCTCACAACGGTATGATGAACCTCGACGCCGCCGCCCGTGACGGCGTCGAATTCATTTTTATCAAGGCCTCGGAAGGTGAGGATTTTCGTGATAATAATTTCCGTCTTAATTATGACAAAGCACGTCATGCAGGTCTGAAAATCGGTGCTTATCATTTCTTCCGATTCGACAAGGAGGGGGTACCGCAAGCTATCAATCTTCTGCGGGCGGTAGGCAGCCGGCCGCTCGACTTAGGACTTGTCATAGATGTGGAAGAGTTCGGTAATGCCAAAGACGTGGAACGCGAAGTAGTAGGCCGTCGTCTCAGACACATGGTAGACTATCTCACTCTGCTCGGACGCCGTGTGACCTTCTATACCAACCGTAAAGGATATTATGACTATTTAGTTGAGGAATTTCCGGGATTTCAATTATGGATCTGTTCATTCAATTCGACTCCTATCAGTGCAGAATGGACCTTCTGGCAGCATAATCATCACGGTGCTATAAAAGGTATTAAAGGTGATGTGGACCTAAATACTTTCTGCGGCTCACGTGACGACTGGCAACGCTTCCTTGATGGTGCTGTCTGGCCCTATACGCCTATGACTGCCGATAATCCCTCTGATAATAATCAAAATCTTTTTGAACTTAAGGATTTACCCGACGACGAAGGATAACACTATCGACAGACAATATAAGAGCATCTATATACGTTACATAGATGCATTATGCTGACTACAAGATTTTCATACTTTCCGATACATCACGGAGTGCGTCTGCTAAAAGGCGTACTCTCGTCTCATGTCCTTTTGTTAGGCTGTCTGCTGGGAATCGTCGGTGTGCCTGCGGCTCACGCTCTTCCGGCTGATACCTACGCGCCTAACTCGGTACTTGCCGACGGGCGCTGGACCCGTGTAAAAGTTTCAGAGGCCGGACTGCAGTTTATCAGTAATTCGGCACTCAAGTCAATGGGCTTTACCGACCCTTCCAAAGTGCGTGTCTACGGCTATGGAGGCCAGATGTTGCCTGAAACTCTCAATGCATTGCTGCGCGATGACCTTCCTATGGTCGGCACTCTTCATGCTGACAACGGTGTGTATTTCTTTGCTGTTGATTATTTTAGCTGGGATCGTTCTTCTTCAGTTAACAATGGTATGAAGTATAGTCATACCATTAACCCTTACGCTGAGACCAGTTATTATTTTCTGAGCGATCGTGAAGCAGATAACGACACGCCGGAGACACGCGATTGCAGCCAACTGTTGGGCGGCGATAGTTTCACCGAGTTTACCCAGCGTCTTGTCTACGAAAAAGATTTAGTAAGCCCATCCAATACCGGACGTCTTCTGTTAGGTGAGGATTTCCGGGGTACGGCTTCACGTTCTTTCCCCTTCAATCTGACTGATTATGCCAACGGCGACCCGAAAATGCTGGTGGCCTTCGGCAGTTATACCTCCGGAACCGGGGCTCAACTGAAGTTTACAGCTAATAACACTGATATTGATAATGGCTCTGTGGCCAGTTTATCGGCAGTTACAAGTAAGGAAGGTTTCCTGCGTTACGGTTCATTCTCACGCTCAATACCGGCTGCTCTTGTCTCGGGTGATAAACTGAACATCGGTATAGCTTACCAAAGTCAGGCAACCATACACACCGCTCGTCTTGATTATATCGAACTCGAGTATCAGCGCAAATTGCGTCTGAATGACGGAGAACTGCATTTCTATGAGATTCTCAATGGCCCTGCAACTTTCAATATTGAAGGCTGCAACACAAATACAGTAATATGGGATGTTACCGATCCTGTAAAGCCTGTACGTGTCAATTTCAAGCTTGAAGGTTCTACAGCCCGCTTCACCGACACAGCCACAGGACTTAAAGAATATGTAGCATTTAATCCCGGTTCCATACGTCGTGCTCCGGCCACAGATAGCCGTATAGCTAATCAGGATATACATGGCTTGCCGATGCCCGATATGGTCATTATTTCTCCCACACAGTACATGCAGGCTGCCAATACAGTAGCTGATATGCACCGACGTGTGGACGGTATGACTGTACATGTACTTACTCCCGAAGCCATATATAATGAGTTCGCCAGCGGTACGGCTGATGTCACAGCCTTCCGAAAGATGCTCAAAATGTGGTACGACCGTGCAGCTGAGGAAGGAATATCTTATCCGCGTTATTGTATGATAATGGGACGTCCCACTTATGATAACAAAGGTGTTACTCCGGCTGTGGCACAAGCCGGCTATGTGCGTGTACCTATCTGGGGATCACCTACCGGCTGGGATCAGTCTTCTTCCTATACTACCGATGACTACATCGGTATGCTTGACGATACAGGCACAACATTTTCTATGGGTCCCGGAAAGATTCAGGTTGCTATAGGTCGCTGGCCGGTCAAATCGGCAAATGAAGCTAACATAATGGCCCGTAAACTGGTAAATTATGTCGAGAATCCGGTGCTCGGAGCATGGAGAAACAATGTCATGCTTATAGCTGATGACCAGGACGGAAATGCACATCTCAATCAATCGGAATGGGTTTATGAAGGTATGCGTTCTGCCGGTAACGGTAAAGACTTCCTATATGATCGTCTTTATCTTGACTCCTATCCTATGTCCTATACCGGTACCGGTGCAGGCTATCCCGAGGCCAAGGAGCACATGCTCAAGAAAATTAATGAAGGCGTAGGTTTTATATCATATATAGGTCATGCCAATCCTAAGTCATGGACTCACGAGGGACTACTCAACTGGACTGATATAACTACAATGAATAATCCCCACACGCCATTTCTGTACGCCGCTACTTGTGAGTTTCTGCGCTGGGACGACGATGCTGTGAGCGGTGCGGAAATCATGTGGCTTTACCCGTCGGCAGGCTTTATCGGCATGATATGTCCTTCGCGCAGCGTTTACATTGATCAGAACGGTTCTCTGAGTAAGACCCTTTCCAATTTTGTTTATAAACGTGATGAAGACGGTGGTGCAGCACGTGTAGGAGATATATACATCAATGCTAAAAACGGTTTCAGTGCCACTACTTCCAATCGTCTGAAGTTCTGTCTTATGGCTGACCCGGCTATGCGTGTGGTCAGTCCGGACCTCAACATTAATGTCGAGAGTATCAATGGCGTGGAGTTAGCTACTGCTGAAGAATTACCTATTATAGGTGCACGCAGCCGTGTGGCAGTGGAAGGCCATGTAGCCGATAGCGAAGGTAATATATGCTCAGATTTTGACGGTATACTTGAAGTATCACTGTTTGATGCTGAAAAAGTGATTACTACTTACGGAAACGGTGATAAAGGTGTAGCAACGAATTACAACGACCGCAAAACACGTCTCTACAACGGTCGTGTTAATGTAAAAGAAGGCCGCTGGAGCCTTACATTACTGATGCCTTCAGAAATCGAACACAATTTTACTCCTGCCCTACTCAGCATGTATGCCAGTTCGGTCGACGGCCGTGAAGCTAACGGTGCATGTGAAAAGTTTTATGTATATGGTTTCGATTCCGAGACTGCTCCTGATGAGAACGGACCCGAAATTACCGATTTCTATCTCAACACTACTTCATTTGCAGAAGGAGACCGGGTAAATTCTACTCCGGTGGTATTTGCCACTCTTACCGATGATTCCGGCATTAATCTCTCTCAGGCAGGTATAGGCCATAACATGCTTATAGTAGTTGACGGCAAAATATATCATGGCGATGTAGCAGACAGTTATATACCTGATGCTGAGGACCCGACCCGAGGTTCTATAAAATATGCTTTACCTGAGGTGGTACCCGGCGAACATACACTGACACTTACTGTATGGGATAATGCTAACAATTCAAGTTCGGCCTCACTGACTTTCAATGTCGGTATCGGTTTGCCACCGAGCATTATCAATCTTTCGGCAAGTGCCACACCGGCTGTTACATCAACAGTATTCTCTCTAACCACCGACCGTCCTATGTCAGCTATGACATGTCTGTGGGAAGTATTCGACCTCAACGGCAAACGTCTTTGGTCTAAACAGTCAGATACAAATACCGATATCGACAGCCAACTACAGACTGAATGGGATCTTACCGATGACAACGGATGTCGTGTGGGCCGCGGTATATATATATACCGTGCTACCCTATCTACACCAGAAGGTTACACTTCCCGTGCATCGAGACGTATTGCTGTAAGCGGCGCTGAATGATAATCTTCGAGTCAGTTAATGCCCGGGCTTTCAGCCGCAATGAAACTGTGGAAAAATGAAAATTTTTGCCTTAGTCAACAATCATCCGCAACAGTGTGCCCCCGGCCCCCTGGCCGAGGGACCGCTTGTGTGGGATATGTTGCCTGATTCGTGTCTGCTACGGTCGGGCAATATCCTTTTTCTACCTGACCTGACACACCGTTACGAAGCCGTGCCTACACTTGCTGTCAAAATAGGACGGTTAGGCAAATCCGTAGCTCCACGCTTTGCATATCGTTATGTAGCTGAAGTTACCGTTGCCCTCCATATCCGCGATCTTACACGTCTTGACGCACTACGTGAGGCAGGCTTACCCTGGAGTATGTCCTGGGGCTTTGATCGCTCTCTGGTAACCGGAAATTTCGTACCGGCCGATGATTTCGCCGCACTCGACGATATGAAAGTAGACGTAACGGATACCGTAAGTCGTACAGTAGCCGATAGTCTTGGTATGACTATCGACCTTCCTCACGTCATAGAGGCCGTCAGTCGCGACAATACACTTAAAAACGGTGACCTCATCCTCCCCTCTCTGGCACCCTCGGGCCTTGTGCTGCAACCGGGTCAGTTACTCTCGGCATCGCTCGACGGATATCCTCTGCTTGAAGTGAAAATTAAATGACCGGTACCGATATCAAGTTCCGGTCTGTTTTTTTAGTGAATTACTATGTTTGCTACTAACAGTACAAAATATTTTCTGGCAGCTGTAGCTCTGACAACCTGCACAATGGTCATAACAGCTGCACCGGCCGACGCTACACGCTGGGTACGTACAGGTATAACCTCAACGGGAATGTACCGTATCGGTTACGATCAACTGCGCGAAATGGGTTTTGATAATCCGGAACGTGTAACGGTCTTCGGCCGTGGCGGAGCCATGCTGTCTATGGAATTTACTGATGATCAAGGCACACCTGTCATCAATAATGATTTGCCCCGCTGTGATGTGTATCACAC
>CAMWKC010000085.1 GCA_947174735.1 uncultured Porphyromonadaceae bacterium | reverse complement strand
CATAAAACAATATGTAGCACTCCTGAATGCCGAAAAACTGAACCTCGGTTTTGCGGTGTATTGTCATGTGCGTCTGTCGCGTCAGACAGCCAAAGATGCACATGAATTTATCGAAGTCATAAAGAATGTCGAAGAGGTGACTGAATGTTACAGTATGTCAGGCTCTACCGATTATCTTCTTAAGATACACGCCCCAAATATGGCTTATTACCGTCGCTTCGTGCTTGAAGTACTCGGTAATATAGAAGCTGTCGGGTCGATGGAATCACACTTTGTCATGTCCGAAGTGAAACATACCACCTGTCTGCCACTAAGTCAGCTTAGCGAATGAAAAAGTAATCACCGAGGCATCAGAAATATATAAAGTAGGATTAAAACGGCGCTTAAAGACGAAATGTGTTTTACAACATATATAAAACATTAGTAGGGTAGATGAATAAGTGTTAACTTTACACCCAAAAGTAAAAAATCTGTGTACTGAGAGCCAGCTAAACCCTAACATATATAAGTTATCATGAGCAAAACCTTGAAACAACTCTTCCTTTACGCCGGAACCGCCCTAATTGCCACCTCATGCGGCAGCGGTCAGCAGAAAGTCGTATCTGCCGGTGAGCCTCTCGATGCCAGCAAATTCGAGACCGAAATTGACGGTAAGAAAACCGGTCTGTACACCATGCGTAATGCCTCAGGCATGGAGGTAAGCATAACCAACTACGGCGGCCGTATCGTGGCAATCAACGTACCCGATAAAAAAGGGCAAATGCACGACGTGGTACTCGGCTTCGACTCTATAGGCGCTTATCTGCCTGAAGTCAACCAATCGGACTTCGGTGCCGCTATAGGCCGCTATGCCAACCGTATAAATCAGGGCCGTATAAATATCGACGGACAGGACTATCAGCTGCCTCAGAATAACTTCGGTCATTGTCTGCACGGTGGTCCCACCGGTTGGCAGTATAAGGTCTATGATGTTAAGGAGGCTAATGACAGCACTGTTGTACTGACTATTGTATCACCTGACGGTGATAATAATTTCCCCGGCACTGTCAATGCTGAAGTCACATACACCTTGCGTCCGGACAACTCGCTTGCTATAGCCTATAAAGCCACTACCGATAAGCCGACTGTCATTAACATGACAAATCACAGCTACTTCAATCTTAACGGCGACCCGTCTATACCCATAACCAACAACAAACTATATATCAACGCTGACGCTTTCACTCCCGTAGATACAACATTCATGACCACAGGAGTGATAGAACCTGTCGAAGGCACACCTATGGACTTCACCAAAGCCCGTGTTATATCCGAAACCATAGACGAAGTCTCATACGACCAGATACGCAACGGCAATGGCTATGATCACAACTGGGTACTGAGTACTGAAGGACGCATGGATATTGAAGCTGCAAAAGTAGTATCACCACTGACAGGCATCACACTTACAGTCTATACTGACGAACCGGGAATACAGGTCTACACCGGCAACTTCCTCGACGGCACCGTCACCGGAAAACACGGAAAAGTCTACAAACAGCGTAGCGGTATCTGCCTTGAAACCCAGCACTATCCCGACACACCTAACAAACCCGAATGGCCTTCGGCTCTTTTGCGTCCGGGTGAGACCTACACAAGCAACTGTATCTATAAATTCGGTGTGGAGAAATAAATTCTGCGGTATTATTTACTGATTACTGATAACCCAAAACACCTTAAAATACAACCTTAAAAACATCATGGCACTATTAGACTGGATTGTAATAGCAATCTTCTTCATTGCTCTGATAGGCATCATCGTGTGGGTGATGCGTCAGAAACAGAGTGATGCCAAAGACTACTTCTTAGGGGGTAAAGACGCTACATGGATAGCTATCGGCGCCTCGATTTTCGCTTCAAACATCGGTTCCGAACACCTCATCGGTCTGGCCGGCTCGGGCGCTTCAAGCGGTATGGCGATGGCCCATTGGGAGATTCAGGGCTGGATGATTCTGCTCCTCGGCTGGGTATTCGTACCTTTCTATACACGCTCTATGGTTATTACCATGCCGGAATTCCTTGAACGTCGCTATAACCCCGCATCACGCACCATACTTTCGGTTATTTCGCTCATCAGCTATGTGCTGACCAAAGTAGCCGTTACTGTATATGCCGGCGGTCTCGTATTCCAGCAGGTATTCGGTATCGAAACCCTTTGGGGTATCGACTTCTTCTGGATTGCGGCTATCGGTCTCGTACTTCTCACTGCCCTCTACACCATATTCGGCGGTATGAAATCGGTACTCTATACATCGGTGCTCCAGACTCCTATACTGCTGCTCGGTTCTGTCATAATCCTTGTACTCGGTCTCAAAGAGCTCGGCGGCTGGGATGAAATGATGCGTATCTGCTCGGCTGTAGAGGTCAATCAGTATGGTGACACAATGACTAATCTCATACGCAATAACAATGACCCTCAGTATCCGTGGCTCGGCGCACTTATCGGTTCGGCCGTAATCGGTTTCTGGTATTGGTGTACAGACCAGTTTATCGTACAGCGTGTGCTCTCGGGTAAGAATGAGAAGGAAGCCCGTCGCGGTACTATCTTCGGCGCTTATCTGAAGCTGTTGCCAGTGTTCCTGTTCCTCATACCCGGTATGATTGCCTTCGCGCTGCACCAGAAAATGGGCTCTTTCCTTCCGCTTCTGCCAAGTGGTATTCCCAACTCCGATGCCGCTTTCCCCACACTTGTAGCCAGGCTGCTGCCCGCCGGTGTAAAAGGTCTTATCGTATGCGGTATTCTGGCGGCTCTGATGTCTTCACTGGCCTCACTGTTCAACTCATCGGCAGCCCTGTTCACTATTGACTTCTATCAGCGCTTCAGTCCTAACACACCGCAGAATAAACTTGTAAAAATCGGTCAGGGCGCTACCGTAGTCATTGTGATACTCGGTATTCTGTGGATACCTGTGATGCGTTCGGTAGGTGATGTGCTATATCTCTATCTGCAGGACGTACAGTCGGTACTTGCTCCGGGTATCGCAGCCGCCTTCCTTATGGGTGTATGCTGGAAACGTGCCACAGCCAAGGGTGGTATGTGGGGACTTATAGCCGGTCTCTTTATCGGCCTTACCCGTCTTAGCGCCAAGATATGGTATACAACCACTCCGGCCGATGCTGCTCACCACAACTGGTTTCACGACCTGTTCTATCAGATGAACTGGTTGTTCTTCTGCGGCTGGATGCTTGTGTTCTGTCTGTTGGTGGTTGTGGTTGTCAGTCTCTTTACAGAAGCTCCCGATCCCAAGAAAATCAAAGGTCTTGTGTTCGGCACTTCAACACCTGAACAGCGTGCTGTGACACGTGCGAGCTGGAACAGCTGGGACATCATTAACTCTATCATCATCTTAGGTATAACCGTAGCCTTCTACTGGTACTTCTGGTGACACGTGCTTATCAGATACCGGCAACAACACACGTTTATTTCCGATGGCAGAATTCTATAAGTCAAATCACCGCTACTATCTAAGTGTTGACTGTGTAGTACTCGGTCTTAACAGCGGCAAGCTGAGCATACTGCTTACCAGACGGGCATTTGCTCCCGAAGAGGGGAAATGGTCACTGATAGGTGGCTTTGTCCAGCCTGACGAAAGTATCGACCAGGCTGCCAAACGGGTGCTGACACAGCTTACCGGACTATCCAATATATATATGGAGCAGGTAGGTGCCTTCGGTGAGGTAGACCGTGACCCGGGCGACAGAGTAATATCTATAGCCTATTACGCACTTATCAATTTTGATGAGCACGACCGACGTAAAGTACTCTCACACAATGCCTGCTGGGTAGAAATGACCGATATGCCCGAACTCGGTTTCGACCATCCGGCTATGATAGCCCGGACACTCGAAAAGTTGCGTTTCCGCTTCGTAAACGAACCTATAGGGCTTAAACTTTTACCGCGCCAGTTCACACTCTCACAGATGCAGGCGCTTTATGAAGCCGTACTCGGACATCCGTTGGACAAACGTAACTTCCGCAAACATGTGCAGGAATCTACCTGTATAGAACCCACCGGTGAGATAGACAAACTGAACTCGAAACGCGGAGCGGCCCTCTACCGATTCAACGCCGAGACTTATAAAAGAGATAAAAAATTTAAAATCTGAAAAATCCGAAAGGAGTATTCTATAATACAAGTAAAGATGCTTGAGAAACTTAAAGAAGAAGTATATCGTGCCAATCTTGACCTTGTGAAACACGGTCTTGTGATTTTCACATGGGGCAATGTCTCGGGCATAGACCGCGAACGCGGCCTCGTTGTAATCAAGCCGTCTGGCGTAAGTTATGACGATATGCGCGCCGAGGATATGGTTGTGGTTGACCTTGCTACCGGTAAGGTAGTCGAAGGTGATCTGCGGCCTTCGTCCGATACACCGACACATTTGGCTATATACCGTGCCTTTCCCGAGGTAGGAGGTGTGGTACACACACACTCCACATACGCTACAGCATGGGCTCAGGCAGGTATAGATCTTCCCAACATAGGTACCACACATGCCGATTATTTCCATGATGCTATACCCTGTACAGAAGATATGACACGCGAGGAAGTCGAAGGTGACTACGAGCTTGAGACAGGCAACGTGATAGTACGCCGTTTCAAAGAACTTAATCCCGTTCATACTCCCGGCGTATTAGTTAAAAATCACGGACCTTTCGCCTGGGGTAAAGACCCGCACGATGCCGTACACAATGCTGTGGTAATGGAACAGGTGGCAAAAATGGCTTCGATCGCTTTTGCCGTCAATCCGGCACTGACCATGAACCCCTTGTTGATTGAAAAGCATTTCAACCGCAAACATGGTCCCAACGCTTACTACGGCCAGACAAAAAAATAAAATCCAAAAACCTGAAAAACTTACCGATAATATGGAAAAAGCATTTGAAAATCTTGAGATATGGTGGATAACCGGCGCTCAGCTCCTATACGGAGGCGATGCCGTGGTAAAGGTAGACGCACACTCGAAAGAGATGGTGGAAGGTCTTAACAATTCAGGCCGTCTGCCTATAAAGGTGGTGTATAAAGGCACTGCCAATTCGTCGCGTGAGGTCTCTGACATAATGAGCGCCGCCAGCAACGAGCGCCGCTGCGTAGGTGTCATCACATGGATGCACACTTTCTCTCCTGCCAAGATGTGGATTCACGGTCTGCAGGAGCTGCGCAAGCCTCTGCTGCATCTGCATACACAGTATAACGCAGAGATACCCTGGGACACTATGGACATGGATTTCATGAACCTCAACCAGAGTGCTCACGGCGACCGTGAGTTCGGTCATATCTGCGCCCGTATGCGTGTACGCCGCAAGGTTGTCGTAGGTTACTGGCAGGACCCCAAGACTCAGGACCAGATAGCCGTATGGAGCCGCGTATGTGCCGGATGGGCTGACGCTCAGGATATGCGTGTGATACGTTTCGGTGACCAGATGAACAACGTAGCTGTGACAGACGGTGATAAGGTAGAGGCTGAAATGCGTCTGGGCTATCATGTAGACTACTGCCCTGTAAGCACCCTTATGGAGTATGGTAAGGGTATTGCTGATGCCGATGTTGATGCGCTTGTGGCTGAATATTTCCGCCTTTATGACGCCGATGAGAAGTGTAAGACTCCCGGAACCACAGAGTATAAATCTATATGGAACGCCGCTAAAGCCGAACTTACTCTCCGCGCATGTCTTAAGGCCAAAGGAGCTAAGGCTTTCACTACTAACTTCGATGACCTCGGCAGCGCTGATGTCGATGATCCGCATTTCGTAGGTTTTGATCAGATACCTGGTCTTGCCTCGCAGCGTCTTATGGCCGAGGGCTATGGCTTCGGTGCAGAGGGAGACTGGAAATCGGCAGCCCTCTACCGCACTCTGTGGGTGATGACTCAGGGTCTGCCCGGCGGCTGCTCATTCCTTGAGGACTACACACTCAACTTCGAGCAGAACGGACAGAGTTCTATTCTTCAGGCCCACATGCTTGAGGTGTGCCCGCTTATAGCTGCTAAAAAGCCTCGTCTTGAGGTACATCATCTCGGTATCGGCATACGCAAGGCACAGACAGCCCGTCTGGTGTTCACATCCAAACCCGGTCCCGGCGTTACAGCTACGGTAGTCGATATGGGCAATCGTTTCCGTCTTATTGTAAACGATGTGGAGTGTATCGAACCGAAACCGCTTCCCAAACTACCTGTAGCTTCGGCTCTGTGGATACCGATGCCTAACTTCGAGATTGGTGCAGGTGCATGGATTCTGGCCGGCGGCACACACCATTCCTGCTTCAGCTATGACCTCTCACCCGAATATTGGGAGGATTATGCCGAAATAGCCGGTATCGAAATGCTGCATATAAATAAAGACACCAAGTTGGCTGACTTTAAGCGCGAGATGCGTTACAACGAGGTGTACTACATGCTCAACAAGTCACTTTGCTGAGGTCATGGACACCACTGCCAAACAAGTGATAGAAAGCGGGCGTGCCGTGCTTGGTATCGAGTTCGGCTCGACCCGCATTAAGGCTGTGCTAATTAATCCTGACACTCACGCGCCGATAGCACAGGGCAGTCACCAGTGGGAGAACCGGCTTGTCGACGGTCTGTGGACTTACAGCCTCGAGGCTATATGGTCCGGACTTCAGGATTGTTACCGTGACCTGCGTGCTGATGTTCTCAGACAGTACGGTGTCGAGATAGAGCGTCTCGGGGCCATAGGCGTCAGCGCCATGATGCACGGCTATATGCCTTTCAGTGCTTCGGGCGAAATGCTGGCTCCGTTCCGTACATGGCGTAACACCAACACCGGTGAGGCTGCTGTACAGTTATCACAGCTTTTCAACTTCAATATACCCCTGCGCTGGAGCATCTCTCATCTCTATCAGGCTATGCTTAACGGTGAGGACCATGTCGGCCGGATGGGTTTCCTGACCACGCTGGCAGGTTATATACACTGGCAGCTGACAGGTGAGAAAGTCCTCGGTGTGGGCGATGCCTCGGGTATGCTGCCTATTGACCCTGCCACAGGTGACTATTGCCGTCAGATGGTCGATGATTTTAATAATCTTGTGGCTGAAAAGGGCTATTCATGGCGTCTGGAGGATATTCTGCCGCGTGTGCTCGATGCCGGTCAGCCGGCAGGTACACTTACTGAAGAAGGTGCCGGACGACTCGACATATCCGGTCATCTGAAAGCCGGTGTGCCTATGTGTCCTCCCGAAGGTGACGCCGGCACAGGCATGGTGGCTACTAATGCCGTTAAACAGCGCACGGGGAATGTATCGGCCGGTACATCGTCGTTCTCGATGATAGTGCTCGAACATGACCTGAGCCGTCCTTATGAAGAGATTGATATTGTCACCACTCCGGACGGTAGCACCGTAGCTATGGTACACTGCAACAACTGTACTTCCGACCTCAATGCATGGGTCAATATCTTCAGAGAGTACACCGAACTGATGGGTATGCCTGTTGACATGAACGAAATCTACGGCCGTCTTTACAACAATGCCCTAAAAGGAGACGCTGACTGTGGTGGCCTGATGTCGTACAACTACTTCTCCGGAGAGCCTATCACCGGTCTGACTGAAGGACGCCCGCTGTTCCTGCGTTCGGTAAATGATAAATTCAACCTTGCCAACTTCATACGTGCCAACCTCTACGCTTCGGTAGCCGTACTGAAGATAGGTAATGACATACTTTTCAACAAAGAGAATGTCAAGGTTGACCGGCTTACAGGACACGGCGGTCTCTTCAAGACTGAAGGTGTAGGGCAGCGTATTCTGGCGGCAGCTCTTGCCACGCCTATCTCGGTTATGTCCACAGCCGGTGAAGGCGGAGCATGGGGTATGGCTCTGCTCGCCGACTACCTTGTCAACAACTCAGCCGCTCTGAAGCTACCTGATTACCTTGAGCAGAAAGTCTTTGCCGGGGATACCGGCGTGAGCATTTCCGCTACTCCCGAAGAGATAGCCGGTTTCAACACCTATATAGCCGGCTATGAAGCCTGCCTGCCTGTAGAGCGTACTGCCGTCGAGTGCAAAAAGTAATCGCTAAATCCGTACCTTTCGACATTATCAGACTTTAAGCATGAGGCTGTTGCAAAATACCCTCTTTGACGCGGTGAGAACGCCACTGACGGACTGACTCCGGGTATCTACATTGTACGTAAGGGCAACACCACATCAAAGACTATGATAAAATAATAGCGATATTTTACTTTTGCGAAAACTGTCTGACCTGGGGAAAAACAGGGACACCGGAACGCGACGAAACGGAAGCTCGCCTGAAAGAGGAAATTAATGCCTATTTTCTGGGCGAAGCTATAAAGAAAGCCAGATTAGAACAAAAC
>CAMWKC010000084.1 GCA_947174735.1 uncultured Porphyromonadaceae bacterium | reverse complement strand
GGATTACTGGATTGCCAGCTACAATTTAAACAATAGATCATCCAAAACTTCGACCACACAGCAAAATTCAGAAACCGAAAATAAGCGTACTAACACATATTATGATTATTTTTATTTAAAATATTTTAATTAATTTTGCTATCGTTTAATGAATATACCGAGCTGAGAGAATAATGGGATAATCCCTCCCAGTACGGTAATTTATAAATTTTGAGGATTACCCTACGTATTGCCCATGAGTAAATTATTTACTTTTGCAATGGCTGCTGTCTTATGCAGCACAGGCCTTCAGGCCGTGGCACAGGAGACTGTCTATGACTTCGTGCCGACTATAGAACAGGTTATCTTTCAGGAACTGATCGATAGTGATACTGACGAGTTCACAACACAGGTGAGAATCGATGTCCTCTTCCCTGATGAAGTATGGTGGGTAGGTGGTTTCGGCTCACAATGTTACCTTCTTGATGCCGAAGGTAACGTAGTAGAGAACTGGAAACGGGACTTCGGCGGCCCGTCTTCCAACTATTCTATGTTTTATTTTGGTGTTAATGGTCTGAATAAATATGTCGATGCTGAGTATACTCTTGTAATACCCGAAGGTCTGATGGGCGACCCGACATGGTACTATGCAGACTATACAGGCGGTCGTGCCAATCCCGAACTTTGCTACGACTTTAATCCATGGAAACTGGCAGGCGAGCCTCGTGAAAATTTCACTCAGTATGACCTGACTCCTGTATCATACTATAGCGAAGTCAACGAAATCCGTGTGAATGGAAAGAAGCAGCTTGAAATGCAGTTATACATGGACTTCGGGCAGCCGGTAGTCACTAATGCCAATGTCCAGAATTTCTGTAGCGTATGGTATGGAGAAGGTGAGCGTCTTAGCGATTCGCAGGTAAATGTAGGTGTTGTCGAAGATAATCCGTCAGTAGTTATGGTCGGTATACGCAACATTGACTTCAATCAGTCGGAGACTTATTCCGTTTCATTGTGGAAAGGTGCTATCGGCACTCCGGAGTGGGCTGGTGACGACTATTACAGCGGTCATTCCAACGAACCTATCACTATTGATATAAACCCGACTGTTACCAGTGTGACTGCTCTGCCTTCTGAGTATGACAATAATGCCCCTGTCTACAATATCCACGGCATGCGCCTTAATCCTGATGGCCTCCAGCCTGGTATATATATCCGCAACGGAAAGAAAGTTCTCATCAAATGATATAACTGAGAAATAAACAAAATATAAAATGTGGTGAAGGACGTCTGCATAGTTATTATTGTAGACGTCCTTTTCTTTTTTATTGAAAAGAATCAGATTGAAGTAATAACAGCACCTGGATAATAGAAAGAAAGAATATTGCGGTAATTATAGCCGTGTACAGCCATATTAGCCGCACCTATCTGGCAGAGACCGACACCGTGTCCCCAGCCGCGTCCGGTAAGACGGAAAGCAGACCCGAGGTCCTCTATGTCAACGGCTGAAGAATAAAGATGACTCGATGATAGCAGACGACGTATCCATAGTTCTTTACCAAGATCGAGAGTGCCGCGGGTGCCATGAATACGCAAAAGGTCTATACGGCCGGAAGGACCACGATGTAAAGATTCAAGCCTCAGTATTTCACCGACATCGCGTCCGAAACGCCGCCACAGATTCTCCCTGACCGTAGTTTTCGATATTTCATTCTGCCAGCGATAGCCGTAACCTTCGGTGACGAGATCATAATCTTTAAGTATGGAGGACAAGAGTTTTCGGCGCCGGTCAGCAGAAAGACCGGACAGATCACACCACGGATCATCAAAACTTTCCAGACAACTTACAGAACGGGATTGCCAGCACGTACTGAAAACTTCGGTACGACCACCGCAGCATTTCGAGAAACGCGCATCGACCAGACTGCCGTCTGCTACCGTTAAAACTTCACCTGCTGTATCACGTATAGCCTGCAGAGCTATCGGTGTGATTGGCTGTAAGCCCTGATAACGTTGGCAATGGTCATCTGAACACACATCGAAACCGTGATGGCCGGCTGTATCGTCCCAGCCTATCAGACAGTCAGAAGTATTCTTGTATCCGCTATCGTTGCACGGGTGAGCACCGAGCACTTTTCCTAAAGCCCAGCTACGCGATATAACTGCATGGGCTTTAAGAAATTCTATTGAAGCAGAAGGATTCATTTCACTACCTACCACACATTCCAGATAGGTTTCAAGCGGCAGGCGATTTATTAATGTAATGTTACGATCGGCCTCTGTAGCATCTGAACCAATAATTTCGCTTTGTTCAGATGACTTATACAGACTTACCTCACCTGGCAGACAGACTTCTAAGCTACGCTGCCAGTGAAAACCGTCTCCGATAAGCATGTTCTTTACAAGTGTATAATCAGTATAGTGCTCTAAAACCGGTGAGCCGTCAGTCTTTATACCGACTTTTATATAATAATTTGCCATAGAGTGTTAACGTTTGGAATCAAGGGATTTCGATATAAGAGGTAGGAGGAGGTTTAAATTACGGAGCAGAGCTCCCAGCGGTAACCAGCTTCGCGAGGCAAAAGAGAGGCGAAGCACAAAAGAAGAAGATAGCTTCGCGAGGTGTGGTAGGGGAGGTTGGGTATTTGGGGAGTTTTTTGTAATTTCGCTTTTGAAGAGAAGGCATTTCTTTTTTTGAAGCAAAGATTTTTATGGATAAAATATATGCAATGGTAGCAGCAAGACTGGGGCTGACACCGAAGGCGGCAGAGGCTACGGCTAAGCTGCTTGAAGGCGGAGCTACAGTGCCGTTTATAAGCCGCTATCGTAAAGAAGCGACCGGTGGTCTTGATGAAGTGGCTGTGCGCGATGTAGAAACGACACTGAAGGCTGTCCGGGACCTTGAAGCCCGTAAAGTATTTGTGGGCGAAGTTATAGAAAACGCCGGAGCAATGACACCGCAGTTACGTCGAAGACTCGATGAGGCAGACTCAATGACAGAAGTCGAAGATATCTATGCACCTTATAAACCGCGTAAGCGCACACGGGCTACTATAGCACGTGAAAAAGGACTTGACCCACTTGCCAAACTTATCATGCAGGGTAAAGCCACCGACCTTGAGGCTCTGACACGTCCTTTCGTAGGGAAGAACGGTGTGAAAGATGCTGACGAGGCTCTTGACGGAGCTTCCGACATAATAGCCGAGATGGCATCGGAATCAGAAAGCCTGCGTAATATAGCCCGTAATACCTATCGTCGTTCGGCTTCGATTGTATGTACGCCTGCAAAAGGACGTGATGCGGAACTTGCCGCTTCACCGTTTGCACAATACGCCGAATTTTCACAGTCGGTACGACGTATGCCGTCTCATCAGTATCTGGCTCTAAGGCGTGCTGAAAGTGAAGGCATGATAAAAGTACGCTATAGTCTTGAGGAAAATGATGACCGTCTTGACGAATCACTTGCCCGTTCATTCACCCCACGAGGCGCAAGCCGCTTATGCCGTGAATTTATTGAAGATGCTGTAGCCGACGCTTCAAAGAGACTGTTGCGTCCATCTGTCGAGAACGAGGTTTCGGCATCGCTCAAAGAGGAAGCTGACCGAGTGGCGATTGATATATTTGCCGATAACCTGCGCCAGTTATTGTTAGCATCACCGCTTAAAGGCCGGCGTGTACTCGCCCTTGACCCCGGATTCCGTACAGGCTGCAAGGTTGTAGCTCTTGACGCACAGGGTAATCTGTTGGAAGATACCGTCATCTATCCGGTACCTCCGAAAGCTGATATAGCCGGAGCTGCTGCCATATTACGTCGGCTTATAGAGCGTCACCATCTTGACGCTATAGCTCTCGGTAACGGAACAGCCTCACGCGAGACAGAGCGGTTTCTACAACAGGAACATCTGATGCCGGAGAACGCTATATTCATTGTCAGTGAAAACGGAGCTTCAGTCTATTCCGCTTCAGACATTGCACGCCACGAATTTCCCGACAAGGATGTCACCGTACGCGGTGCGGTGTCTATAGGACGACGACTTATCGATCCGCTGGCGGAATTGGTCAAGATAGACCCCAAGTCGATAGGTGTGGGACAATATCAGCACGATGTGGACCAAGGTAAACTGAAAAACGCACTTGACTACACAGTCATGTCATGCGTTAACGCCGTAGGTGTAGATGTCAACACAGCTTCTGAGCGTCTCCTATCATACGTATCAGGTATAGGACCGGCACTGGCAGCAAACATTGTAGCTTATCGGGCTGCCAACGGAGATTTCGCCACACGGCGCGAACTTATGAAAGTACCTCGCCTCGGAGCCAAAGCTTTTGAACAGGCAGCCGGATTTCTGCGTGTATCCGGCGGTACCGAACCGCTTGACAATACCGGTATACACCCCGAAAGTTATCATATAGTACGCGAGATGGCACGTCGTTTAGGTGTACGTCCCGACCAGCTTCCCGCCGATAATAAGCTGCTTGACCGTATCGACGTGAAGGCACTTGCAGCCGAGGGAGTAGGCGGTGAGGCAACTATGTCCGATATTGTGACCGAACTGCGCAAACCCGGACGTGATCCGCGCACCGACAATGCAGATACTTCATTTACACCCGGTATCGAAAGTTTTGAACAGCTTGCCGTCGGACAGGTATTACCCGGTATCGTCAACAATATAACAGCTTTCGGAGCCTTTGTCAATCTCGGTATTAAAGAGAACGGTCTGCTCCACATCTCCCAGCTGTCGCGTCGGAGAGTCAATGCAGTTTCAGATGTGCTGCATCTCGGTCAGCAGGTTGAGGTAAAAGTAATCGACATAGACAACGAACGTCATCGTATAAGTCTCTCGCTGATTATCTAAGCAAACCGAGATATAAGCCGAGACCTGTCTCGGTTTGCTCTGCTTAACTGCTCAGCTATCGGAAGCTGATAAGGTAGTGATGTGAGCGTGCAACTTTCGATAGAAAGGGTGACTCCCAAGTGTAACAGAGTCACCAATCAAAATCAGCTTCATACGGGCACGGGTCATAGCAACATTCATACGGCGCAAATCACGCAGAAAACCAATCTGACCTTCATCGTTGCTACGTACCAGCGACACGATTATAACATCACGCTCCTGACCTTGAAAGCCATCGACAGTATTGATAGTAATGAAATGACGGTAAGGTTTAAACCAAGGAGTATTCTTAAGCAGACGCCTCAGATATTGCACCTGTGCCCGGTAAGGAGAGATAATACCTATGTCGATACGCTCGTCAAGCACACGTTCGCGGCCTATACGTTCAAGATAGCGTTGCAATACAGCAAGGGTCAGTAAAGCCTCATCACGATTGATGCGCCCGAAGTTCTGACCTGCAAGAGCCTCACGAAAAGCTATGTCGTCTGTTTCACTATCATTGGTTGCAGATGTAGCAGTGTCTATCCACTCAAGGGGAGTGTCAAAATCAAGTATACCGCGATACTCCACTTCAGAAGCGGCTTTGATAGCGCCGCCATAAAACCAACGGTTAGGAAAGTCCATGATTTCACGGCACATACGGTATTGAGTGGTCAGAAGAGTAACGATTTCGGGGTGCATAGCGACAAGACGTTCCATCAAAGAAATGCCAAGTCCGCCGCGCATTGCTTCGTAGCTCTTGACAGTAGCCGGAAGCTGACAGTGATCGCCGGCAAGCACAATACGCTGGGCACGGCGGGCCGGTATCCAGCAAGCGGCTTCGAGAGCCTGTGCAGCTTCATCTATAAATACAGTACCGAAACGCATGCCTTCCAACAGACGGCTTGCGCTACCCACCAGCGTACAAGCCACTACACGCGACTGACTGAAAAGATCAGTATTGATACGTATTTCCAATTCAGTAGCACGCGAACGCAGACGATCCATTTTCTGATGCCATTGGTCACTGCCGCGACGATGTCCTTGCAATTCTCGTATAGCCTTTCGTATACTCCACAAAGTGGGGTAATCAGGGTGGGCCTCAAAACGGCGTTCGTATGTCGAGGCAAGCATTTTATCGTTGACTCGCGAAGGATTTCCCAAACGCAGTACACTGACACCACGATCGGTAAGACGCTCGGAAATCCAGTCAACCGCCATATTGCTCTGCGCACACACCAGCACCTGGCTCTCACGATGTAAAGTTTCATATATAGCTTCGACAAGAGTCGTGGTCTTACCCGTACCGGGAGGTCCGTGCACCACAGCGACATCTTTGGCCACAAGCACTTTATTGACTGCCAGCTGCTGCATATCGTTGAGATATGGAAAACGAAGTGGTGCAAACATGAGTTCACCGGCACGACGGTGCGAGTAGACAAGATCACGCAACTCACCAAGGCGCCCTTTTGCCTTGGCAAGACGGTCGAGGGCTTCGGTCATGGTACGATACGTGGTTTCATCAAATGAAAGCATCACTCCGGCACCATTGTTTTCAAGATTACTAAGGTCTGCACTGTCGGGTACTACGACCACCATACGATCACCATCCACATAGCTAACCGTACCGGCAATATGGTGTTGTGGCCGTGCGTCAACAGCTTCCCGAAGGGTAAAAAGTGATACAGGACGCCCATATTCGAAATTATGGTCACTGTCATTATCGTCAGAAGCAGGCCGGTTAAGTTCAACGACACGCTGGTTAAGCGAATTATAATAGACACGACCGGGACGTACAGGCCACCAGGCGTTGCCGCGTTCCACGAGGCGGGTCATTCCTATGACATCGGTAAGACGGCTGAATGCCTGCCTCTCGGCTTCATACTCAAGTTGTAGCAGACGCCGCTGTTCGGCTATTGTAGGAAAAGTAGTTTGCATGAAATCAGAAGAGGTCCCGACTTGGTAAAGAGGCAGAATAACGCCCCCGCAGACGTTCAATCAGACGTTGCAATTCACGTGAGAAGTGATGACCGGTCCAGACACCGGAATTAGTGAGTATAACCCAACATTCGCCATCAGGGAAATGCTCGACAAGAGCATGGGTAGATGAAAGAGTACCGGTGCGTGTCCAGCGGCCGCGACCGTCACTCTCGGTCCAGCCGCGTGCCAGTTTATGGTCGTCATTGCCGTACTCAGTCAGAGTAGAGAGCGATGAAGAATTCAATATATTATCTACGACCGGACAACCGTCAGCAGCTGCTATAAGACGTGCCATATCGGCAGCTGAGGCACACCAACCTCCTCCACCTTTGAGAGCGTGGACATCGCTACCGCCATATACACGGTCGACAAGTCGCCCGCTGCCATTGAACTCTTCGACCTTCTCGTTATCGGGACCGTAATAGCGTGTTTCGCGTTCGCTGCGCTCGGCATAATAATTGGTAGCCGGACGGAAACCATGACAACCGGCGGGTTTCAGAACACTGTCAGTGACATAATCCCAGTAACTACGTCCCGTCACACGCTCTATAACCATAGACAGAACCATATATCCGAAATTAGAATAGATACGTCCGGCACCGGGTGTAAAGGCTATACGGCGTCCCAATACTATACGTATCAGTTCTTCCGGGGTAGGTGGCGTGTCAAGATGCTTGGCAGCCATTATCTCACGGGTGGTAAACATCGGATCACCGGCGCCGCGTCCGAAGCCGCCCTGATGCAGAAGCAGATGATCGACTGTAATGTCAAGCATACGGGGGTCACACATTGCTTCAGTATAAGAATTATCATTCAATATACCCTTCGGACCGAACACACGGCTCTGCAGCGACAGTTTACCTTCCTCACATAGCTTCATGACAGCTATGGCTGTCACAAGTTTCGATGCTGACGCCATACGCATTATGGTAGTAGCTTCCATAGGCTTACCGGCTTCGAGATCAGCCCAGCCGTAACCTTTGGCATAAAGCAGCGAATCATTGCGTGTCACAGCTAATGACACACCTTTGATTTTCCACTTATCAAGGAAACGTTCCAGTTCACGATCCATAGGTTGCAAAGGGGCGTATGCAGAAGAGGCGTTAGTAAGTGTGTCAGACCACACAGGACCTGAAGACACTGAAGCCTGTACAGAAGGCTGAGCCTGTACTGCTCCCGAATGACGCCACAAAGTTATGCTTATTACTATACAGACGCATACACTGAACAGCATTGTCAGAGCAGTGCCGCGTCTTATATCTCGTCGTGTCATTATGATAGATTATTAACCTGACGGTACAGGATTTTACCGCCACCTGAGTATATATTGCTTAACACTGCAAAGTTAATTATTTTTTTTCAATCCCTTCTTTAGCTTACTTCATATCATAACGATTGCTTATAACCGGAATAAAATAAACAAATGTCAGTCACATACTAAAAATAAAGATTATCATCAGAAGGCATTTTTCTTATATTTTATTTGCATATTATATTTTATATCCTTACCTTTGTAACCATTATTAAAAATAAATAACTCTCTTCAATAAGC
>CAMWKC010000083.1 GCA_947174735.1 uncultured Porphyromonadaceae bacterium | reverse complement strand
ACGCTACACCACACTGTTAGCACGTGGCATCGTAGGTTATGACAATACCGGCAATCCGACTCCGGGTGCATGGCTAATGCTCTTTGTTATAGGACATGATACTAATACCGGCAATCCTATAGTACGCGCAGTCAACGGTCCGTTAGCTCAAGGCAGCGACGAACTGCGTAAGGTACCGGCCATACCTAAAGGTACGGTTATGGTAGTACTCGCCAATTCACTCTACGAAACACAGAAAGAAGTAGACCCCGACGTGATGGTGCCACGTCCCACGCGAATCTATCTACAAAAGCGTGGTATGAACCAAGTAGTAAGCGACTATTTCGAAAGTCAGCGTAAGCGTATACCTTTCTCTAAAGCAGTGCTGGCGGAACAGGCTATTGCCAATTTCAAAGTTCGTGGCAATCGCACACTTTGGGCCGGACGAGCCTCTAAGTTCAAAGTTGACGTGCCGATGATGGGTATGCAGCTTGTCTACACCACCGAAGGATTACGCTGGCAATTTCGCCGTAGTGTCACGGCACTTGGCAAATGGACTATCGAAAAAGTCATAGCGCTTGCCAAGATGTTTTTCACCGGTGAAGACTGTCCTAAGACAGCACTGTTGCTCGCGGGAAAAGACCTGCTGGAAAGTCTTCAGTGCATAAAATATACTGATCATCCTGAGATACGTATCACTACCAAAACCAATCGCCTTGGCTGGAGCGTTACCAATTTTCACACAGTGTTCGGTGATATTGAAATAAAACGTGAACCTACACTCGACCGACTCGGCTGGAGTCATTCCGGCGCTCTCATAGGCGAAAATCGGTTGGTACATTATGTCTACTCAGCCGAACATTCATTCAGTGACCGTGTCGAGGGTGAGGAAGCCACACGCAACGGTATACTAATCTGGGATGCTGTAGCTCTCAAAGGAGACTGTCATCTGTGGATAAACGGTGATGATGAACCTCTGCGCAGCGACGACGATAATATCCTGATGTGGGATAATGATGAGCTACCGGCAACAGAACGCCTTACTAATGTGTCTGCCGTACAGTTTTTTGCCGACTGTAATGATGATGATACAAATATGAAGGCCGGTGAGACATGGCAACCTGTAAAAAGCACAACTGGAGCCATTGACTGGGTAAAGTCATAGAATTATGAAAATACAGCTCTTCCGGCTTTACGAGATAGTATGCCGTTATCTCGGTTACCGGCCTGAAGATACAAGGCAGGAATGTGGCGTACTGACTCTGCGTGAACGTTTCAACACTATAGTAACGGAAGTGGCGACAGAAGTTATTAAGGAGCTACCTGCGGAATGGCTCGAAACGGTGCAGTCGTTTACAGACTCACCGTTACGGCACAATGCAGAGGAAGGCAGCGGCACAGTCCTGCTGCCTTCCGGGTTTGTGCGACTTGTGAGTTTCCGGCTTGAAGGCTGGCAACGTACTTTGTATGCGGCCGGCCACCCCGGCGACCTGCTTTACCGACTCCAGCAGCAACCTGTTCGCGCTCTACGCGGCAGTGACGCACGTCCCTGCTGCTTTCTTACTAATACTACCCTTGGCACTGTTCTAACTTATTTCTGTTCTCCCAGTCCCGATACCACAAATAGTACTTCTGACACTTCACGCCGTATAGCCGAAGCCCTGTATATTCCGGCTCCGGTTGTCGATCGTGACGGAGCTATCGAACTTCCGCGTCTTGCAGTTTCAGCTGTAGCCAAACGCTGCGCCGAACGACTGCAACAGTAAAATTCTCATTATACACTGCTCATTATCTGATTATGAATGACCTTATTGTAGACCGTCACGCTATTATAGGCGGTGATACTAATCTGCGTGGTAATACAGCCATAGGAGGTGACCTGAGGGTGGAAGGCTGGCTTGAAGCACCCAACATCAAAGGAGCCCTCAAAGGTCTCTATGCCAGTGCGGAGATATTGATGACACAGTGGCCGCGTCCCGAACCGGGTTGGTTTGCTCTTGTGGGGGATACATTACCGGCCACATTATTCCGATCAGAAGACGGAAAATGGGTCAACTGCGGTGTGGCGCCGGAAAGTTTTTCGGTAGATATGCAGCAGTTCAAACAGCTTCTCCAACTTGAAAGCCTCCGGGCGGAAAAGGCCGAACAAAATCTGCACACTGCCATTCAGGAAACTGAAGCCTCTTTACATACTGCTATGAAAAATACCGAGTCTACTTTGCAAACAACTTTAACCGCGGCAGAGACAGCTTTACAGAAGGCTTTAGAAAAATCGGAACAACAGTTTTCGGAGGCTCTGGACACCGTCGGAACAATTGTAGGAAAAACGGTAAACAGACTCTTTGACAGAACACTATTAACGCAGTCTACAGGTTATCCGGGTACCAATATCAACACAGCCCGATACGTAGCCGATATGCGGATGAAGTGGAAAGATGGTGACCGTCTTGAAAAGGTGGTGCTTGACATTACCAATATTTCGGAGGCAAACACAGTTATGTCTAAAGTAGCTGTATTTGACAGTGAAGGCAAATTACGTAGTGTCAATGACCTCGGAATACTCAGAACACCCGGACGCCATGAATTTGACGTATCGGCTTACGAAATCGAAGTCAATAGCGGCTGGCATGTGGCTGTTCGTGGAGTTGGTTACTGCAATAAACCTAATGACAGTTATTTTTACGACTTCGAAGCCCGGGCTTATCTACCTGATTACGCCTATGCTTTTGAGATAACAGTGAGCCGTCGCTGTCTTGACGAGTCGGTGATGCCTCCGTCAGTGCAGCGGGTTGTAGCTTTAGCCGAAGACATGAAAACAGACAGCAACAGACTACGGGTACTTTGTCTTGGCAATTCGTTTACGCAGAATGCTATAGGATATGTACCCTTTATAATTGAAAAGTTGGCACCAAAGCTGAAACTCACCATAGCTATGGCTTGTATCGATGGTGCGGGACTCGTACAGCAGTATGCTTCGCTTACCGGAGGAACTCAATATCTCGATGGTATTGCCTACTCACCAAAACCCTATACCTATTACAAACATACTTTCGGAACTACGGTATGGAGCAGTGCTTCCGGCCGTTTGGCTGAAAATGTACTGACTGATGAGGAATGGGATGTGGTAACAATGCAGCAGAACGGCAGCAACGCTTTCAAAGACTATGATATTTACTATGCCCCTTACCTTATGAAAGCACAGTTAGCAGCCCTTTCCTACCTGAAGCCCGGCGTGCGTTTCGGCTGGCTGTTAACACACGGCGCCTACTCCGACAATCTTGACATATTATATACCCGCTGGCAAGGTACTGCCGACAATGCAGCGACTGTAACCGAACGCTCTATGGCTACCGAAATGTTCCCCTACGGCACTGCTGTCGAAAATCTTCGCGCTGCTGTCGGAAGTGGAGCTACTTCCGACACACCGGGACTTATGGCCGATACATTTCATCTTCAGGAGGGCCTCGGCTGCCTCTGCGCCGCTTACACTATGGCCTTGTCTCTGATGCGTCTTGCAGGGCTGAACACAGGTGTGCTCGGCGACACTACACGCCCCGATGCGGCATGGATAGCAGCACGTGGCATACCCGGCACTCAATACGGCAGCAGCGGTACCGTGACCGGAATCACCGAAACTAACTGTCGTCTTGCTCAGACCGCAGCCCAGCTTGCCGTGCTTCATCCTTATCGTCTCAGCTCTATAATCTGACTTTACCTATGAGAAGAGGCTGTTGCAAAACTCGATGACATAATATTCGTAAGGACATATATGTAATATGTTAAATTGATAATCAATTACTTATATCGACATACCAAAGGTATATCCCTACAAAGAGGGTATTTTGCAACAATCTCTTTCAATCACCAAACCCCAACCCCCTATGTTACGAAGAACCCCTATCGATACTATCATGATCCACTGTACGGCTACCCCGGCCGGCCGCGAAGTTACCCGTGCCGAACTTGATGCCTGGCATCGTAACGCTCGCTTCGAGCCTTATACCGACTCACACGGCCGCAACACTTACGCCGGCTACCATCTGTTAGTGCATCTTGACGGTACATACGAACGCCTGCGTCCTGACACACACCGCGGTCAGCACTGCCCCGGACACAATATGAACAACCGTGCCATAGCAGTCTGTTACGTAGGCGGTACCGATACCGACGGTCATCCTTCCGACACGCGCACCCCGGCCCAGAAACGCACTTTACTCACCTTGCTCCGTACTCTACGCGCCCGCTATCCTGCTGCCGCTATCGTCGGTCATCGTGATTATGCTGCAAAAGCCTGTCCCAGCTTCGATGCCCGTAGCGAATACTCCACCCTTAGATAATACTCTATAGAAAAACCTGTTTTATATTACTTTCGTTAAAACTTTCAACATCTGAGCTACCAAAGTCAAAAATAAATTTAGTAACTTTGAAAAATGTATATTGTTCGTAGTCCCTCTGATAGGGACACAGACTGTATGATTTAGAAAGCGTTACTATACCTATTTCTGACTTTGGTAACTTCGCAATTTCCTAAAATCAAAGCAATACGGAGTTTTCCGATGATGAACGGGTAACAAGTACAGACCTTGCGCATTTCTTTTATTTAAAGTTCTCTGTGAAGGTCCGGAGATAGCCTAACACAACAAAATGAAAAAATTTCTAATCGCATGCACTGCATGTTTGGCAATTCTTACCACCAGTTGTGGTATATCACGTCATGCCACCGACAATCGCAATATCACACAGACAGAAGTAGTTCTTGCAAAGAAGAATTATAAGGTCATCGGTATGGTTTCAGGAGAATCATCCCAAAACTACTGGTTAGGTATAGGAGGTCTTTCAAAAAAATCTCTTGGAGAATCTGCAATGTCAGAGATGTATAAAAATGCCAATCTCACAGGTGCACAGGCTATCATTAACGTAAATATAACATACAAAAACAAGTATATCCTTATCTATAACGGCGCTACAGCCATAGCAACAGGAACGATAATAGAATTTACTGATTAAAAGTCTACAATCTCTTCTCTCTACTTTCAACAGATAGTAAGTCTACAAAACCATTGTAAACAAAAAAGTATCGGTAATTACCGATACTTTTTTGTAACTTCGCGGAAACAGATAAAATAGCGAATTATGGGAACACCGGTAAAATATCCGTTAGGGATTGAGACTTTCTCGGAGATAAGGGAGGAAGGTTATCTTTATGTTGACAAGACCCGTTTTATAAGTCGTCTTCTTGAAGGTAAGTATTATTTTCTGTCACGTCCGCGACGTTTCGGCAAGAGTCTGTTTCTTTCGACTCTTGAGGCATACTTCACGGGCCGGCGTGAGCTGTTCGAGGGTCTTACCATTGCCGCTGTGGAGAAGGAGTGGAAAATTTATCCTGTGCTGAGACTGAGTCTGAACGGCAAGATGTATCTGGAAGCTGACCATCTTACGGAACAACTGAATGCATATCTTGAAATTTGGGAGAGTGTTTATAATTGCGATAAGAGAGACCGTTCTCCTGAGGAACGTTTTGCCAATGTACTGCGTGCGGCCTTCGAGCAGACAGGTGAACGGGTGGTGGTCCTTGTGGACGAATATGACCTTCCTCTTGAGGATACTCTGGAGAAGCCGGAATTGCAGGAGGCTTTCCGAAAACAGCTGAAGGCGTTTTACGGTACCATGAAACCGTGTGACCGTTACGTCAAGTTCGCTTTTCTCACGGGTGTTACGAAGTTCGGGCATGTCGGAGTATTCAGTGACCTTAACAATATCGAGGATATAACCCTGAATCCGGAGTATAACTCTATCTGCGGTGCTACAGATGAAGAATTAAAACATTATCTTCTGCCCCACATAGATTCTCTGGCACGGAATAACGGTATGACGGTGGAGGAATGTGTCGCCCGGTTACGCAGAGATTATGACGGTTACCGTTTCAGCAGTCGTGAGGAGCGGGTGTACAATATTTTCAGTGTGATGATGTCGATGAAGAACGGCAACTTCGGACGTTACTGGTTCCGTACAGGCACACCTACGCTTTTGGTGAAGATGCTTCAGTCCGGAAATTACCGTATAGCCAACCTCGACGGCGAAGTACGTACGGAGCGTGAGCTTCTCGATGTTGATACATGGCGCACAGATCCTATACCCATGTTCTTCCAATCCGGCTATCTTACCGTAAAGGACTATGATGCCCGTTTCGGGTTCTATACTCTCGGTATTCCCAACGAGGAAGTGCGTGAAGGGCTGTATGATTGGCTGCTTCCGGTATATGCTGACCCGAATATGTCTCCCTCTGCTTTTAATATGGGACGCTTTGTCAGAGCAGTTGAGAATGGAGAGGCTGATGTTTTCATGGAATTGCTGAGAAGTCTTTTTGCCTCCGTACCTTACGAGCAGGTGCCGAAAGTGGGTGAGAAGCGTGCTCCGGACTACGAGGTCCATTATCAGAACCTGTGTCTGATGCTTTTTCATCTTATGGGTCTGTACGTCAAGACAGAGATGCGTACTTCTTCAGGACGCATAGACGTGCTTGTCGAGACACCGCGTTACGTCTATATCATCGAGCTGAAAGTACGCGGCACTGCTAAGAAGGCCCTGCGTCAGATAGAAGACAAAGGCTACACGATACCATACGAAGCAGGAGACAGAGAGGTAATACGTATCGGTGCGGTATTCTCCCCGCGCACACGTACTCTGCGCGACTGGAAAGTAATAAAAGGGTAAGGTTAGACAGAATTATATTAAAAATTCATATTTGTTAGTTGATTTTTTAATAAATCGTTATAAAAGTTAAAATAAATATATTAACTTTGCAACTGCATATCGCTCGCAGAGGCCCGGTATGGGTCACGGGGTGGGTGCAGACATAATTATTTAGAAAGCGTTACTACGCTCTTTCTTGTCCGCTGGAAACTTCGCAACTTTCTTATCATGGTCAAGAATGAGGCAGCAGTAGACGCCCAATGTGGATATGTATTATCAGCCCCCGGAGCCGGTGCGTGAGCATCGTCTTCGGCGTATATACATATTTGCGTGAGGCCTCTGCATCGTTGCCCGTTCTACCATGATGGGCAATGCGAAGGCCTCCAGTAGAAGAACGGGCAACAAGTACGGACCTTGCGCATTTCTTTTATCCACACTTAAAGCTCTCCGTGAAGGTCCGGAGGCACCAACTAACCAATATGAAGAAGAAATTTACTTCTCTACTGCTTGCCCTGCTTTTTGCATTGCCAGCACTTGCCCAACGATTCGAGTACGACGGGCTTTGGTACAATGTACTTGACGAAGAAGCCAAAACCTGTGAAGTAGTAAAGAACAATGATGTAAATGTAGAAGACTTGATAATCCCTACTACCGCCTATTATCAGGGCGCTTATTCTGTCACTACTATCGGTGAGTATGCTTTCGGGGGTTGTTCATCACTGGCTTCGGTAGTTATTCCCGAGGGGGTCACTACTATCGGTGATGGTGCTTTCGAGGGTTGTTCATCACTGGCTTCGGTAGTTATTCCCGAGGGGGTCACTACTATAGTTGAATGGACTTTCAGGGATTGCACATCACTGGCTTCGGTAGTTATTCCCGAAAGTGTCACTACTATCGATGAGGAGGCTTTCTGGAATTGCTCATCACTGGATTCGGTGGTTATTCCTGAGAGTATCATCACTATCGGTCTTAATGCTTTCGCTTCTTATTTACCAAAGTCACCAATGTCAGTATATTATTATGCAGAGAATCTAATTGAAGCTCGTAGTCTTTTTAATGGAAACACTTATCTCGAGGGTACTCTCTATATTCGAGAATCAGCTTTAGAACAAGCTAAAGAGATATATCCTTGGTGTTTGTTTGAGAATATAGAGGGTATTCAAGTAAGTGTTGAGAGTATCGCATCTGATACAGATACTTCGGTAGATATATATAGTCTTGATGGTGTTAAGGTAGCTGACTCAACGGAAGGACTGCCGACAGGTGTCTATGTGGTGCGGCAGGGCAACGAGGTACGCAAGATTAACGTCAAGTAAGTAAGACTGCCGGAACTGAGGAATATAAATAGACTTGTCTGTGGTGATAACCAATTTATATCCGCCATAGACAAGTCTATTTATATTCCTCTTTCCTACCCAAAACAGTAAAGTATAGGAATAAGGAATTTTTTCGTAACTTCGCAGAAACAGATAAAATAGCGAATTATGGAAGCACCGGTAAAATATCCGTTGGGGATTGAGACGTTTGAGAAGATACGCACTGAAAGGTATTTGTATGTTGATAAAACTCGTTTTATCAGTCAGCTACTTTCTTCCGGCCAGTATTATTTTCTGTCACGACCGCGACGTTTCGGCAAGAGTCTGTTTCTTTCGACTCTTGAGGCATACTTCACGGGCCGGCGTGAGCTGTTCGAGGGTCTTACCATTGCCGCTGTGGAGAAGGA
>CAMWKC010000082.1 GCA_947174735.1 uncultured Porphyromonadaceae bacterium | reverse complement strand
TTCGGTTTTATACAGTATAACTGTAAACAAACAACATGAATATACTCGAAGCTATAAAAGAACGGCGCTCAGTACGCAGTTTCGACGGAAAAGCACTTTCAGAAGCAGTCCGTAATGAATTACTCGCTTTTGCTGCCGGTGTATATAATCCCTTCGGAGGCCATTTTTCAATACGTCTGAAAAGCTTTAATCTGAAAAACGGTTACAAACCCAATACCTACGGCATAATTAAAGACGCCAACGACTTCTTTCTAATCGGTATGGCAGATGAGGAGGCCACAGCTTTAGCCACAGGGTTCTGTTTCGAGCAGGTTGTGCTGAAAGCCTGGCAGCTCGGTCTGGGAACCTGCTGGATAGCCGCAACTTTCAAGGGTACTGATTTCGACAATGGTGAAAGCTGGCCCGATGGAGAGACACTCAAAATTATCTGTCCGGTAGGTCAAGCAGCTAAAAAGAGCCTGATGGAAAGAATCACACGCTTCTCGCTCGGCAGTCGCAACCGCAAACCGTTTTCTGACCTGTTCTTTACCGACAGTTTCAAACAACCGTTATCTCCTAACAGTTCTTTCGGAGAAGCTCTTGAGATGCTGCGCCTTGCTCCTTCGTCAACAAATTCACAGCCCTGGCGTGTATTAACCGATAACGATACCGTACATTTTTACTATTTACCAAAAAGCCGTTTATCTGTACTTGACACAGGTATAGGTATCTGCCATTTCTACGAAACCGAAAAATACTACGGTCATACAGGCGCTTTTTACACACTCTCCACTCCTCCCGCAGTTCATGATAAATGGAAATATCTCGTTTCTTATAGACGACGCAATACCAATATATAAAAACACAATAATCCCGACCCGCTGACAAGCAGCAGGTCGGGATTATTACCTTATTAGATTTTTACTGTTCTTTCTTTTCTGTAATCTGTGTACAGCTGATTATTTTGTAGCTGTTTCAAGGATACAGATTGCAACGCGGTTCCAAGATTCTTCCTCGAACATCTCACCGATACCGCAACCTTCAGCCTGGATTCTTGATGCCGGAATCTTATAACGCTTCATAAGAGCATCCTTAACTGAGTTGGCACGCTGGTTAGCAAGACGGATGTTCAGCTCTTCCGGACCGTCTTTCGAAGCATACCCCTTGATGACTACCTTGCTTCCGGGGTGATTGTTAAGATAAGCAGCAATCATTTCCACGTTAGGCTGCTGGTCAGCACCAATCACTGAAGAACCTATCTTGAAGAAGACATAGCGTACTGACTCGAGGTTGTTCTTAACCTTAACCTGCTCAACCACCTTCGGAGGCTGGTTCTTAAGCTGTTCAACCTGAGCTGCGAGAGAAGCTGCAGTTGCTGCGAGAGCTGCGTTTTCAGCGGCCTGAGCGTCAACCATGCCACGGAGTTCATTAAGCTGTCCGTTGAGGGCGTCAACCTCAGCCTGATCGTAAGGTCTAACGGTCTTGAAGCCGTTGCCGCCGAAGTTGTATGCCACACCTGCTGTAATATTGAAGTTAGCACGGTTCTTATCGTATGAAGCAGTAGTCTGGTCAACTTTTGGGTCGCCAGTCATTCTCCAAAGAACTGAGGGACTAACTGATATTGTAACTTTATCACTTACATTAAAGTTAAAATTAAGACCGGCCTTAGTACCAAAATAGTTGATATCTTTATCGGGCTTATTCTCAAATGTGTGACCCCAACCTGCACCAGCCTGAGCCTCAATATCGAACGGACGAGTATGACCAGGATAACCACCGAAGAGGTTAAAGAGATTGACAGCTCCGAATGCACCTACATACGAATCATCAAAGGCCGTTTTGCTGGAATGGCTACTGTTAAAATTGGTAAAATGAGATGTATTTATTCCGAACAAACCTTCAGCACCTACTCTGAAAGTCGGGGTTATCTTCTTATCAAGCTGAAGACCTACTACAGGTCGCATACTTCTAAAGAATGGATAGTGAGCCATCGGAGTGGTAACACCACCTTTGATACCGAGCGACCAGTTATCTCCAAATTTCGGAGTCTCGATTGCCTGCTGGGCAGTTGCTACGAACATGGAGACTAATGCCATAGCTGTAGTAAGAATAATCTTTTTCATAGTTTTAAAATTGGTTTAGCTTAAATTAAAATGGAGGATAAGCTCCAAAAACACATTTTAATAACAACCCCTATGTGGAATAATGAAGCAATACGTTTTATTCTTTTTTATCATTTCCATCATTTAAGATTGTCATCTGTCTATATAATGACTAAATCAAAAAAAAGTTCTGATTTTGTTAATAAATGTGATGTTTTTTTATTCTTAAATCTATTATATTATTGATTCTCAACATTATAATTTTAATAAAATTTTATCTGTTTTTTCTTAATTTTTTTAATCAATTCAGCACACACTGCACGATTTTATAAGTTTTCCGACTCAATCGGTCCTAAAAATTACCCTGAATAGTATATAAAAAGTCTGTCAGACCCGTACAGTAAGCTTATAACCTATACCGCGCACATTTATAAGTTCAGTCGTAACAGACGCTGACAGATACTTACGTATCTTGTATATGAAGCCGTGCAGACGGTTAAGGTTATTATAATCGTCGTTCTGCCATATCCGATACATTAGTGTCTTAGCTTCCACAACTTCATTAGGGTGGCGAAACAGTTCGTCAACAATCACAGCTTCGGTATGTGACAAGCCGATTACATTTTTACCTATCGTAAGTTGCTGAGAAGAAAAATCAAGAGAACAATCACCGACAGTAAGTTGTGCATCCTCGACCCCACCTCTGTTTTTTCTTTTCAACAGTGCTTTTATACGGACCACAAGTTCAAGAATCTGAAACGGCTTGCGTATGTAGTCATTAGCACCGAGTTCAAAACCTCTGACCACATCATCAAGTGCCGTACGCGCCGTAAGAAACAACACAGGTACCGACGGAGCGCTAAGCCTTATCCGACGCACCATCTCGAAACCATCCATACGGGGCATCATCACATCAGCCACAATAACCTCAGGCTGTACGGACTGAAAAAGTTTAAGACCTGTCTCTCCGTTGGCGGCACACACCACCTCGAACCCCTCGCGGGTCAAGGCATCTTCAACAATAAACGACAGCGTCGAGTCATCTTCAACAAGAAGTACCTTATCTTTTTTCATCATTTCTGAATTTAATCGTAAAAACACTTCCTTCACCGGGCCTGCTGCTGACATCTACAGTCCAGCCAAGCAATTCCGTAATCTGTCTGACATAAAAAAGTCCGAGTCCGTAACCGCCTGCTTCATAACGGTCACCTGAAGCGACACGGTAGAACTTATCGAAGATATACGGTATATTCTCTTTCTCTATACCGATTCCGTTATCTGAAACAGATATTTTACCAGAATTGGCTGTAATGGCAATAGCCACCGAATCGCCTGAATATTTGACAGCATTGTCAATAAGGTTCGAAATAACATTGCCGAGATGCAGCGGGTCAGCCATAACAGTAAGACCGTCGGGAATATCCGTGGTTATCGTTATAGGTTTAGTAGCTTTCAGCTCGGACATTCCCACAATCTCGGTCACAAGCGGTCTGAGTTCTACGGATTCGATATTCAGTTTCATTGTCTTGAAACGCTCCATACTCATAGACAGGATATTTTCAATCATTCCCGACAGAAAACTCAGACGCTGCATTATAATCTTCAGGAAATGTCTGTTTCTTGCCTCGTCACTCTGATCATAATAACGCAGCATGGAATCAGCTGCCGAGTAAGCCACAGCCACGGGCGTCTTCAGTTCGTGAGTCATGTTGTGTGTGAAGTCGTCTTTCATCTGCTCTATAGTGCGTAGCTTACCGACACTATGTAAAAGATACCATATCAGAAAACCAGTAAGAACAAGAATAGCGGCCGACGTACCTATTATGCCTGACATCTGACGCAGCACATAACCGTTAAGCGCACTGAAATAAGCTGTGTACACCGGTTCCTGACCCTCGGACAGTGAAAAATCAACCGACCACATATTCTTACGTTCGGAGGCTTTTTCTGTAAAAGGACATATCATAGCCTCACGCGGGTAAAGTCCTGCGTTATTCAGTTCTTTATTGAATATACTGTCAAGTATGACGTAATTCCTATCGCCTATCAGAGTATCTGACTTTTCTATTATATGAAAATATCCGCTCATTGTCTGTCCGAGTCTTCCGAGAATATTCGGATAATCATATCCTCCCTCCGGTGTCTTCTCACCTTCGACTATCAATGTCAGTTTAATAAATGAATCATCGCTACCTAATGAAGAAGAACCGTTAATCCGGGTAATTATCTCGAGTATATCGGCACGACGCACACATTCGGTAACAGTGCGGATAGCCTGAGTCTTTATCGTATCATAAAGTCCGTATAGATACCATACGTTGCCGGCGACCAGAAGAAAAATGGCCGTCAGACAGATAACAGTGATTGTTTTGAAGCGTTGCATGATGCAAAATTACTCAATTTTACCTTACTTCATCTCCCAACTAAGACTAACTAAGACTAAAGGAGACACAGCTAAGACTACCGAAGGGATATGTAAGATAATTTTGCAGCAGGTAACTAATCAAACACTTCTATGAAAACTTCACTATCATTAAAACAACTGCTGATTATACCGGGACTTCTGTTTCTGTTCGCCAGCTGTAGCACCCGCAAAGGACTCGTATTCGCTGACCGTGACTGGCACATCAGTAATTACTACGGACAGATTATCGACCGTGATACCACTTATCGTATGACATTCGGCAACGTGCTGATACCCGATCCGCTGACGATAATCTCTTCTGCTGACTCGCTTGCGAAGTATCCCGGTCTGGACAAATTCTTATCCGACATATTGCACACCGCCCGTCTCGACAGCGCCGAGATACTTTTCTATACGCCTTATATGCAGACCATGTTCGTCAGGCCGAAAGGAGACATAAAACTGACAAGACCATCGTCTCTGTCATCATCTCTTGATGATGAAAATCCTTTCACTATGTGGATGTATGAGGACGATGTAGAGAAATGGAACAGACAGCCGACGGAGATGTACACCTACACATATTTCGACCGGAAGAAACAGCGGGTACTTGTTGTCGATTTTTATGACTACGGCGATGAACCCATAGCACAGATATTCGTATTCCAATCCCATACGAAAACCACGCGGAAAATAAATTTACCGCCTTCATGCAGATGGGCATTTTTTAAACACGAACTGAAAGACTATGAACGTGATGTGGAATTCTGGTCATGTTTAATCAACGACCATCGCAAACTTGCTTTCTCAAACTATAAAATCGGTCAGGAACAAAAAAACAGAAGAAAATGAAACAGTTATTATTCCATATTATAATTTTGTCTTTATTCTCACCAGCTTTAAAAGCTCAGGAGAGTAACAGCTATGTGTCTGACACAGATTCATTAGCTGACCTGTCTGTCACGGCTCTTAGCGAATTGGTGGTTGAAACACCGCTTGTCAGAAGAGAGGCTGACCGTATCGTGCTCAATGTTGCAGCTAATACTTTATCAGCCGGCAAAGATGTACAGGAATTGCTTAAGACTGCGCCGGGGGTATGGGCTACTGACGATGCGCTCTCCATTTACGGACAAAGCGGCACAGCAGTTTATATCGACGACCGTAAAATCAATATGTCGGGCAGTCAGCTTATGACATATCTGAAGACTATCAGATCGTCAGACATAGCCACTATCGAGATAATTCCCAAAGCCGGTGCTGAATATAGTGCAGACTCAGCAGGCGGTGTAATCCGTATAAACCTAAAGCGTAGACGTGTTGACGGCATCAGCGGGTCAGCAGGTATGAATATAACCGCAGGAAAATACAAACAGTGGTACAATCCCTTTGCTAATGTAAGTCTACACAGTGGAAAATGGACAGCGAATATCAGCGGTAACCTCAACGGCAGTCCCTCCGACCGCTATACTTTATACCCACACTCCACAAACGCAGCCGAAGCACTAAGCCTTGACGGTGTGTCACACTCCAAAAACAAAAGCTTACAAGGGAATTTTATGGCAGCTGTATTCTTCGACCCATCTGACTCGGACCGCCTCGGCCTTCAGTTTGATTACAATTCAGACAGGACACATCACATTTCCGATTCCCGGACAGAAGCCTACATAGGAGCTGAGTCAGCAGGCATGACCTACGGCAATTATGCAAACCACGACCGCTTCCATAACTTTAACGCGACTTTCAACTGGTCACATTCTCTTGATGATGAAGGTTCGGTAGTGAAACTGATTTCCACCTACAATTACCAACATTCATCTGTGGATGAAGACAACATGATGTCTTGGAGTCACATGCCTAAAGACTCTGTTTACACCACTGATAACAGCAACCGCTACAACATATTCGTCACCGACTTATCTTTGCGTAAGTCGTTCAGCCAGGTACTAAATATGACTGTCGGTGCTCGATATACTTTTAACGATATATGGTATAAATCATCACATCATTATCTTGACGACAACCTATGGATTGCCAACTCCGCTTATGATTATGATGATTCTTACAACGAGAACATAGCTGCTGTATATGCTTCGGCCAACGCGCAGACCGGAAGATGGAAATTCAAGGCCGGCTTACGGGGTGAATATTTCCATATCGGAGCTCAACATAACGGTACAGTTTCAGATAACGGATTTGATTTATTTCCGAACGCCAACATTGCGTTCAACCTTACCGAACGCGGTGATTATACGGCTGCTTTAGGCTATTATCGGAACATCAGACGTCCGTCATTTCAGTCGCTGAATCCTGTCGTGAAGCAGGAATCAGACTATTCCTACAGTGTCGGTAATCCTTCGCTGACGCCGAGTTTTACCAATGCTGTAAGCCTCGATTTCGTGCTTGCCTCAAGGTTCACCATTGCCACCGGCTATTCGCAAACGGCTAATCCCATAAGACAGATGTTCGTCTCAGACCCGGATTATCCTGAACGAATGTATCTCACATGGGCCAATATAGGCAAAGACCGCAACATGTTCATTCACGGCGACGGCTTTCTCAGACTCACAAAGTGGTGGACTCTCTATTCAAGCCTTACATACGTGCTCACTTCCCAACAGCTCGAAACCAACCATTCTTACGACACCTTCGGCTATGTGCGGTTAGTGGTAAGTACCACATTCCTACTACCCGAAGACTTCAGCATCACGGCTAACTGTTTCTACAACTCAAAAATGAGAATAGGTAACATCACCATCTACCCTATCCTCAATCTTAATCCGACAATCCAGAAACGGTTTGGCAAACGCTGGACTTTATCCCTCAGCTTCGAAGACCTGCTGCAACGCAAAAATAAAATCCGCACCACCTCTTCAGGCTACGACCGTCTGACTCAGTCCAAAAATTATCTCACTGCTAAACTCGCTCTCACCTACAACTTCAACTCCGGCAAAACTTTCCGCTCACCCCGCATCGAAAAGAATGCCGACGCTTCCCGCCTCACCAAGGAATAAAACTGTATGTCTTGCCTTTCAAGGCAAGACATACAGTTTTATCTTATCATTACTTCATATTTCGAGTTCAGAAGGATTTTTATGATATGAGTACCAATCTAAAGCAAAATGTCAATCTTTACTTGTTAATTGTCTCTTGTATTGTGACTTATTTTTGATTTCTACTAAATGGACTCAAATCAAACAAAAGTTGCTTAATCTGCTCTGGAGATATTTTATCTTCAAGCATTTGTAACAACTCCTCTTGGCGTGGTTGGCCCATAGTGAGACGATAAAGAGAAAGGACTTTAATAAGTCGACTATAACGCGATACGTCTTCACTCATTGGGTACATCGGTACAATACGTTCTATCTTTTCGGTCTTAATATCTTCGAAGCGTTTATCTTTCAACGGTAAGTACCAGAATGGAATCATCTCTGAATTATTTCCCTTTAATTCAGTTGCAGCCTTACAAAACATATCATCCCATTTGAAAACATCTTGATAAAGCTTAGCAACATTCCTCCTCACGGAGAGACATTTATAACGGTTAATACGTCCTTCGCGCTGTTCTAAGTTTTGTGGATTGGATGGTAAGTTCCAATGAATCATTTTACGACAATACCAGTGAAAGTCAAGGCCCTCCTGACCTACTGAAGTTGAAGCTAAAACAAAAGGACGGAAAGGACTATTAAAGGCTGAGCGTACGTTTATAGCATGGTCAACAATTTTCTCTGTTTGCTTACCACTGCCGAAGTCAACAGCAAAGTGTTTGCGCATAGAGTACTTCTTGTCTGTGCCAAATGTCTGGATTGTACTCACCTGCTGAGGATATGCAGCTGCAAACGATTCCTTCATTCTTGCAACAATATCGTCAGTTTTTTCAGGGCTGGAGCATGAAATTTAACTTTCGTTCAGAACCTTGGAAAGGTAG
>CAMWKC010000081.1 GCA_947174735.1 uncultured Porphyromonadaceae bacterium | reverse complement strand
GTTATCTACAATTACTAAAAAGTTATCTACAGGTTATTGACAGGTAGTAAAAATATTTACTTATGCTATTAAATTATTAAAGTAAAGATTTTGGAAATAATCGTTAAGTCGGAAGCTTTTTCTCAAGGTCTTTTAAAGTAGGGCAAAATTGTTATTTTGTGTCTTTTTATAGACTAAGATAGAGGATATGGAACCTGAACGATTTTGATGAAATAAAAAAATAAAGTAAAAAATATCATCTTTTGTGAACCCAATGCCCTTCTTAAAAGTTATAAAGACAGAGCAGGCCACACAGAGTTTGACAGAGACGAGAGCCCGACGCCATGATGCGGATGCCAAGTCAACGCAAGAGACGAGTGCACGTATCATTTCCACCCCTCGGATGCCAAGCCATGTACAAAGTTCGTAGTGGTTCAGCCAGAGATGATAAAACATCAGAAAACAAAACCATGTTCCCGAAGTTGTAGAGTTCGTCAGGTGTGGAGAAAGAACCCTGCTTCATAACGGGAACATTTATTTTTGAATACATTACTCCTGTTATCTGTATAAGATACAAGGTTACTTTACTGCGATAAAGTATGTTACCCTGTCAGGTAAGGCCGGTGACCAGATTGAGGATCGATGACATTATCCTTACCGCAATATTTGCAGGTCAGATTCATATTGATGCTGACTGTAACATATACAAAATACCTTTTCGTAACCTTGATGTTGCGGGGGCCGGGACTTTGGTCTTGGCCTCTGCTTTTATTAAAATATTAATTGCCCGGACTGCGTTATATTGTGTATGAAGGCCTCTTCCATATTCCATAGACAAAACTGTAGAACGTATAAAACACGGCTGCGTACAATGATGTATGCAGTCCTTGCCGTGCTTTGTGTATGCGCAGCATCATGCAGTACTAAAAAGAATACGCCGACCTCACGTAACTGGCAGGCGTTCACGACACGCTATAATGTTTATTTCAACGGTTCGGAACATTATAAAGACCAGTTGGCTACTATGGAGAAAGGGTATGCCGACGACTATACCCGGATGTTGCTTACACATCCGGCCGAAGCACGTGGTGATGCCAAATTACCGCAGCCATCCGGTGACTTTAAACGCACCATAGAAAAGATGCAGAAAGCCATACAGCTGCACTCCATCAAGAAGAAACCGGCTAAGAAGTCCGGGTCGGCTAAGGAGAAGGCTTTTCGCGCACGCGAGGAATTTAACCCTTTTCTACACAATGCATGGCTCACAATGGGTAAGGCACAGTTTATGAACGGAGACTTTCTCGGTGCCGCATCTACGTTTTTTTACATTGCGAAGCATTTTACTTGGCTCCCTGAGGTTGTGACTGAAGCACGTCTGTGGCAGGCCCGTTCTTACTGTGCATTGGACTGGACTTACGAAGCTGAGAATATACTACATCTCGTCAAACCGAAAGATCTTACCGATAAAACCCTCTCTCGTCTCTATGACATAACACAGGCTGACTATATGGTGCGTACCGAGCAGTGGCAGGCAGCTGTACCTTATCTTACACGTGCTGCACAATCGGCATCAGGGGCCCAGAAGAATCGTCTGTGGTTTTTGCTCGGACAAGTTTATACCCAGCTCGGACAAAAACAGAACGCCTATATGGCTTATAAAAAAGCCGGGTCAGGAGTATCGACTGACTATCGTACTAAGTTTAATGCCCGTATCAAACGCAGTGAGGTCTTTTCCGGTACGAACATACGTCCGGAAGTCAACGCGCTCAAAGCTATGACCCGTTACGAGCGTAATAAGGAATTCCTTGACCAGATATACTATGCTATCGGCAATCTGTATATGTCGCGAGGTGACACTGCACAAGCTAAAGAGAATTATGCACTGGCTGTCGAAAAATCTACCCGTGACGGTATTGATAAGGCACTGGCACAGTTAGCGCTCGGTACTATTTATTTTGATGAAGGTGATTATGTGAAAGCACAGCCCTGCTATTCAGAGGCAGTGCCGAGACTATCGGATAATTTTCCGGATTATAAGTTGCTCAGACGCCGTAGCGAGGTACTTGACGAATTAGCTGTCTATGCCGGTAATGTCGAATTGCAGGATTCGCTTCTGCGTCTTGCAGCCATGACTCCTGATGAGCAGCGCGAAGCCTGTCAGAGACTGGTAGATGAACTTATAAAACGCGAAAAAGAAGAAGCTGACGCTGCCGCACGTGAGGAATTCATGTCCAAACAACAGGGACAGAATTCACCTATGGATAATAATACACCGGCACAAGGTTTTCAGATGAACGCTGATAAATCATGGTATTTCTATAATGAAATGACCAAAAGTGCGGGTAAGACCGAATTCCAGCGCAGATGGGGTGCCCGTAAGCTTGAAGATGACTGGCGTCGCCGTAACAAAACAAGTTTCTCTTTTGAGGAACCTGAGGCTGACGCTGACACTACTGAAAGAAATGATTCTACTGCCGCACCTGTGGATTCTGTTGCTATGAATAAGGCCAATGACCCACATAATGTGGAGTATTATCTGAAACAGATACCTTCTACTCCCGAGGAAATACAGACCGCCAATACCGTCATTGAGGAGGGACTGTATAATATGGGTATTATTCTTAAAGATAAACTTGAGGATTTCCCGGCAGCACGCCACGAATTTATGGAACTGGAACGCCGTTATCCTGATAATGAGTACCGTCTTGATGTCTATTATAACATGTATCTGATGGCTGTGCGTTCAAATGATAGCGCTCAGGCTGAAGTATGGCGACAGAAGATACTGACCGACTTTCCGGAATCTCCTTACGGACGTGCCATGACTGATCCGCAGTATTTTGAACATCTGCGTGGTATGTATGTCCGTCAGGAAAATATGTATAGTGAAGCGTACGAGGCCTATCTTGACAATAAAAATACCACAGTGCATGCACTTACATCCGAGATGGAAACGGACTATCCGTTATCACCGATACTGCCTAAGTTTGTCTTTATCGATGCCCTCTCGTATCTTACCGAGGAGAAATATGACGAATTTAAGGAACGTCTTACCTATCTGCTCCAGAAGTGGCCTGATACGGATATGACTGATATGGCAGGAGCTATAGTCAAAGGGCTGAATGCCGGACGTACTCCTCATGCCGGTATATCTAATTCGCGCGGTATGCTGTGGGAGACACGTCTCAGCGATAACGGTGAGACCGGTAGTGACGGACAGCCGGCTAACTTCGAGCGTGACCCTGAGAAACCACAGTATCTTGTACTGGCTTTCCCACGCGACTCGGTAAATGCCAATCAGGTTCTATTTGATGTGGCCCGCTTCAACTTCTCATCGTTCCGTGTAAAGGACTTCGACCTTGAACCGATGAGTTTCGGTAATATCGGTCTACTCATAGTCAAAGGCTTTGCCAATGTACGTGAACTTGAATACTACCGTGATATAATGGCTCGTTCCGACCTTGATCTGCCCGGTGCTGTCCGCCCGATCATGATAAGTAAGGCCAACTTTGAACTGCTGCTGCGCGAAGGACGTTCCTTTGATGACTACTTCCGCTTCCAGGCCGAAGAAGCTGTACGTGCCAAGGAAGAGGAAGTGTTAGGATCAGAACTATCGGAAGACTCCAAAGAATCGGAAGACTCCGAGCAATCCGAGCTATCGGAAGGCTCTGAAGAATCGGAAAACTCTGAGCAATCCGAGCTATCGGAAGGCTCCGAAGAATCAGAGGACTCCGAGCAATCCGAGCTATCGGAAGACTCCGAAAAATCGGAAAACTCTGAGCAATCCGAGCTATCGGAAGGCTCCGATAACTCTGATAATTCCGATAACTCTGATAACTCTGATAATTCCGATAACTCTGATAACTCCGATAATTCTGATAACTCCGACTCTCAATTTAATCTCTGATTATGGAAAAAATACTCTGGGCCGATGATGAAATCGACCTTCTGAAACCGCATATACTCTTTCTGAAAGCCAAAGGCTACGAAGTCACTACCGTTTCAAATGGTCGTGACGCTCTTGATGCACTCGATCACGAAAGTTTTAATCTTATTCTGCTTGATGAGAACATGCCCGGCCTTTCCGGTCTTGAGACTCTCACCCGTATCAATCAGGCACACCCTGAAGTGCCGGTTATCATGATAACCAAAAGTGAGGAAGAGAATATCATGAATCAGGCTATCGGTAACCAGATAGCCGATTATCTTATCAAACCGGTCAATCCAAGCCAGATACTGCTCTCTATAAAGAAGAATCTTCATAGTAGCGAACTTGTAGCCGCACAGGCTACAAGTGACTATCAGCAGGAATTTCAGAAAATCTCCTCACTTATTAACATGGCTGCTTCTATCGAAGACTGGATGGAAGTATATCGTCAGTTGGTACGCTGGGAACTGAAATTAGCTGATACGGATACTGCTATGGGTGAGTTACTACTGATGCAGAAACGTGATGCCAATTCAAATTTCTGTAAGTTTGTGAAGCGCAATTACGAAGACTGGGTGACATCGGAACAACATCCTCTGATGAGTAATGAGATATTCCGTCGTCGTGTCTTCCCCTTGCTTGACAAGGGTGAGAAAGTATGCTTTATTCTTATTGATAATTTCCGTCTCGATCAATGGCGTGTGGTACAGCCGCTGATAAGCGAATATTTTAATATCAGCGAAGAACTCTATACCACTATCCTGCCGACATCGACACAGTATGCACGTAATGCTATTTTCGCCGGTCTGATGCCGTTGCAGATAGCTACTATGTATCCCAAGCTGTGGGTAGAGGAGGATGAAGACGAGGGTCTCAATATACACGAGAGTGAATTGATTCAGACACAGCTTGACCGTTTCCGCCGTAAGGAGAAGTTTTCTTATCATAAACTCAACGACTCGTCAGCTGGCGAGCGCTTCATACAGAAGCTTAACGAAATCAAGGAACTGCCTTTGAACGTAGTGGTGATGAACTTCATCGATATGCTCTCGCATGCCCGAACTGAATCAAAGATGATACGCGAGTTGGCTAACAGCGACGCTGCTTATCGCTCACTGACCGAATCGTGGTTCCGTCACTCATCGGCCACTGACATCTTCCGGCGTCTGGCCGAACTCGGTTATAAGGTCATTGTCACTACTGATCACGGTACTATACGTGTCGATACTCCGATCAAGGTTGTAGGCGACCGTAATACTACGACCAATCTACGGTATAAGGTGGGTAAGAACTTAAATTATAATCCGCGTCAGGTCTACGAGATGCATAATCCGAAGAAATTCGGACTGCCTGCTCCCAATCTGTCGAGCACGTACATTTATGCCTGCAACGATGATTTCTTCTCCTATCCCAACAATTACAACTACTACGTGCAGTATTATACCGGTACTTTCCAGCATGGCGGTATATCTCTGCAAGAGATGCTGGTACCCCTTGTAACACTCACACCGAAACAATAACCCGTTATATCAACTCTGTCTTATGCCTTCAGCTCAACGTCTGTTACCCTTTGTTCTGTCCGGCGCCTTATGTTTAGGTGTCGCTGCTGTTCCTTCACATGGAGCAGGACAGCGTGATGAGGCATTATGCGAACTCCGGATGCGTGCCGACAGCGGTGATGGCGAAGCTCTATATCGTATGGCATATCTGACAGAACTCGGCTACGATAGTATAACACCCGACAGTGCAGCTGCTACGGAACTTTATATTCGTTCGGCTGAGGCAGGCTATGTGCCGGCTCAGAGTTATGCCGGATTTCTGCTTTACCGCAGTCCGGACCCGACTGACCGCGAGCGTGGTCTGTCGTTCATGCGTACAGCTGCTGACAATGGCGATGCCAAAGCTGCTAACAACTTAGGTTTTCTTCTTGCTTATCCTACCGATACTAACGTTGCTCCGGCATATCGTGAGGCTCAGTATTGGCTTGGACGTGCTGCTGCCGAAGGATTACCTACCGCACAGGCACAATTGGCCGACCTGCTGAAGGCCGGTCTTGGTTCGGCACCCGATACAGCTCGTGCGGAAGCTTTATATGCCGTTGCTATAGAAGGTGGTGTAGCTGATGCACAGTTGAAACTGCTGGCACTCAAAATGCCTGATTGGAAGCGTCTTCCTGCTGATACGCTTATGATGCTCGGACGCCGTTTTTATACACATCGGGCTCCTGCTGTAGGCGTAGAGTTATTTGATGTGGCGGCCACACGTGATTCACTTGCCGAAGCTTTTGCACTGCTTGGAGATGCTTATAGCCGCGCACAGGGTGTCAGTTACGACCATGAACGTTCGCTGCATTACTTCCTTACCGCAGCATTGCGCGGTAACGCTGCGGCACAGTTTGTCATAGCTGAACTTCTTGATATTTTTCCAGATAGTTTAGAGGGACGTCTGGAACTTCCGGCAGATACTTCTGAAGCTGTACATACAGCGGACTACTGGTATGAACTTGCAGCTCGTGCCGGTATAACCGATGCTTCGGCTGCTGCTCGGTCACTATTGACAGACAAACAAAGCAATTCTGTGCTTTGACAGTGAACTGAACTGACTTGTGAGGCGTATATATAATAAAATTATAAATTACATATATGGTTATGAAAAGTACACAGCAATTCTCACAACAGGCACAGGCTCTGTTTGCACAGGCTAAGCAGACTTTAGCTAACGATATGGAAGCCCGTAATATAGGCGCTATACTCTGGAACAACGCAACAGCAGGTTTCCACTATATCCCTGCAGTAGTAGTACGTAACGGTGATAAAGCTGAAGTAGTACGTATAATGGGTCTCTACCGTTATAACGGCGAAGTTTATCTTATAGAAGAAGATAAGTCAGGTGTAAACATCAATAATTTTTACAACGAAGATACCGAAGTTCCACCTGTAGTAGTAACACTTACAGAAAGTGTAGCTGAAGGTGACCTTGGTAATCCTGCGGATCATCCCGGCTTTACTACACAGGGCTCCCTTGAGGAGTGGACTGCCATTGCCGACTGCTACTTCGAAGCTCTAAATGAGGAACCGGAGGATTAATCTTCTTTTTACTTACATAAGATACACATTATTAAATTAAAGATAAAAGCCTCGGAATCGTACAGGTTCCGAGGCTTTTAGTTCATTGTATTAAAATCATGTGAGATTGAATAAACTGAGCATCCACATCGACATGGCCACATAAATAAGAAGGCCCACGACATCGTTAGTAATCTGTATGAAGGGACCGGTGGCAAGAGCCGGGTTTACTTTAAGACGTTCAAGTGTAAGAGGTACAAGAGTACCGAAAACGGTAGCGAATATAACCACACAGAACAGTGACCCGCCTACGGCTAAAGCTACACCATATTTATCAGGCAAAGGTTGAGTCAGCATTATGTAGCCTAAGACTACTGAGGAAATAACCACAGCGTTCATAAGAGCTATTATTACTTCGCGTCCTATCTGTTTCCATGCATTGCGTATATCGAGACTACCGTTGGCAAGACCTTGAACTACTATCGCCGACGCCTGTACACCGACATTACCGCCGGTACCTCCTATGAGAGGTATGAAAATGGCTAAGGCGGTCACAGCCGCTATCTGTGCCTCGAAGCCGCTGAGAATTATCGAATTGACAATACCGCCTATAATGCCTATAAGTAACCATGGAATACGGGCTTTGGTCTGTGCGAACACCGAGTCGTCGGCATCAACATCTGACGATATACCGGCAGCTAACTGATAGTCGCGTTCGCTCTGTTCGCGCACCTCGTCCATGACGTCATCGACTGTAATCTGTCCTACAAGTCGCCCGATGCTGTCCACGACAGGCATAGCTACAAGGTCGTACTTTTCAAAGTCAATAGCCACATCTTCGATAGGTGTTTCAGTACGCACCGAAACAGGGTCAGTCTCCATAACATGCTTTATTTTGGAGACTGAGGGGTGAGTAATCATTTTCTTTAACGGCAGGATACCTTTAAGACGTTTCTCGTTATCTATGACATAGACGTAATAAATGTCATCAAGGTCTTCGGCCTGACGGCGCATTTCCATAAGACACTGAGGCATCGACCAGTTCTCGTTGACTGTTATCATCTCAGTACCCATCAGACCACCGGCCGTATCCTCGTCATATTGCAGCAGGTCTACGATGTCACCTGCCTGCTCCATGTCGTCGATATGCTTTATAACCTGGTCACGGTCTTCCTCATCAAGTTCCTGTATGAGGTCTACTGCATCGTCGGTATCAAGAAGATCAATGAAGTGACCTATCTGTTCGGGATCCATGCCTTCGAGCAGCTGTTTTCGGTCCTCTTCGTCAAGCTCCATAAGCACATCGGCCTTGGTCTCATTGTCTTCGATAAGGTTAAACAGCCATTCAGCTCTCTTGACACTTAATTTTTGTAGCAATTCGGCGATGTCGGCCGGATGTAATTCACGTATCTCCTCACTTACTTCCTGTGCTTTACCTTCGTCTATGAGATCTTCGATACGTTCTATATCATGA
>CAMWKC010000080.1 GCA_947174735.1 uncultured Porphyromonadaceae bacterium | reverse complement strand
TCAATCAGGCGACATTCATTTGGTCCCCCGATTGGAAGTGTCCCTATAGCTTGTAAGGGCATGTGTTATTCTTATCCCGAACTCGCGTTTTAAGAAAGCCGCATGAGAAGGAAATAGAAGTGAGAGTGAAGGGAGAGAAACGAAGAGAGAGAAGGGAAGGGGAGAGAAGAGGAGTTTAGTTATCGCCCCCTTTGGGGGTGATAGGGAAGTCCGGTAAGGCTTTGGGAAGTTATTTTTTCGTAAGACTTTAGGAAGTTATTTTTTCCTTAGGTGTTTTTGTTGTCAGAGTTGTGAGTGTGATTGAGAGTTTGTATCTTTGTCAGCTTAGTGTGTAATTAGAGTAAGAAGTGTGATTATGGGTTATTTGAACAGTGCGATTCCGCTGTATAGCTATGTGCCGACATGGCTGGCAGAGTATATGACTAAGCCGGAAGGGGAACAGCTCTTCCCTTACGGACTTGCACGAGGCTGTGATGGGGAGTACAGATCGGAGGACGAAAGGCGTCGTGAGCATCGGCTGGGGGCGCAGCTGTTGTTACCGATAGGAAAACAAAGAAAGGTGTCAGCGACCCCAGAAGAACATCTATGGCTTATGCTTAGCGACCAGGCGGAAAGGCTTGATGAGGAACGTCCGGCATATTGGAAAGATACAGTCCATTCGATGCTGAGACGTGCTTCATGGCATGATTATCGTAAAAGGTCTATGTATATGATAACCCTTACACGACATACCGACTGGCATAGACCTTTTTCAACCATAGTGGGGACTCCGGCAGTCCTTTACGGTCCTGAAGCTGTACATATTAAATTGTATCTGCCGGGTGAAATAATCATTGAGGAGCTGCGTAACATGTTGCTTAATTTTCCCGACATAAAGCTTATCAAGAGTGTGGTTATGCCTGATCATCTGCATATAGAGTTATTTGTGCGCCAGGACACCGATTATCATCTTGGGAGGGCTATCAATTTCTTTAAGGGAAACTGTACTAAAATTATGCGTAAAGCTGATACTGCTTTTGCTACTTCCGGGTATGGATTCTTTTCAAAAGGTTATCATGACCGTATCGTTACCGGCGAAGGTCAGGCAGCGCGTATCAGCCGTTATATTGAGGATAATCCGCGCCGTTGGGCCGTGAGACAGGCTAACCGTGATTTCTTCACTAAGCGGCATATTATATCATCGGAAGGAAGACACTTCTGTGCTTACGGAAATATTCATCTGTTGCGTCACCCCGACCGTAAGGCAGTGAAGGTAAGTCGGAGGCATAGTCCGGAAGAGCGACACAGGCTTGCAACTCATTGGTATGAGACAGCACGAAGCGGAGGAGTGATTATCTCGCCATTTATTCACCGTGAAGAGAAACGTCTGCGCCGTGATCTTATGGCTATAGGAGCTAAGGTTATTCATCTTCAAACAGAACCTTTCGGAGAGCGTTTCAAGCCAATGGGAGCTGTTTTCGATCTTTGTGCTGAAGGGAAAGTACTGATACTGGCTCCTGCAGCTTTAAATACTGGCTGTAGTGATGATTTGCGCAAGGTGGCCTGCAATCTGAACGATGTAGCAGTGCAGCTTGCCAGTTTGATGAAGCGCAGTGGACTCTGAAACGAAAATGGTAATAAAAGTATTTCACCTGAATTTGTACTTTAAAGTCTTAACGATCCTAACTATGAAAGTACTATTTAAGAAGACCGTCAATATATTTTTCTTTCTGACAGTGCTACTGTCCGTATCCTTCAGTAGTTATGCTGAAAGGAATTTCAACTTTATCATGTATGGCGGAGCAAATAACTTCTGGAGTAACACATTGTTTCAGTTTCCAGCCTCTCTTATCAGTAATATCACGACCCTGTTAGTCAATGACGAACAATATCTCGGAGGGTCTTACCGATATGAAATATTCAATGTGAAGGAAGCCGGGAGAAAGGTGCCTACGTATAAAGGTAGATTTTTCGGCTTCAGAGCTAAGGATCTTTTCAGTGATATTCAGTATGGCCTTAAATTCGGCTGGGCACCTGAATATTCACCGATTGGTCTTTATGTCTCATGTGCCTATCAGTTCCGTAGATTTGAAGCGGAATTTGCCGCTACCGGTCCGCAGACATACAAACTGAACAGTGTCCGTCCCGGCGCGGGCATCCGCATCACCCCCTTAGTAGGACGTATAGAAGATGATAGCTGGAGCCCGCTTATAGAAGCCGGTGTCGGTTACAATTATTATTTCAATGTTAAAGGGGCGTATAATAACAACAGGAGGCAGTTCACAAACGGTATAATATCGACTTTCGGAGTCGGCATCAGAGATGCTCATATCTCACTTACCGGTGGTGTCGAGATAGACCATTGTAACCTTTTCAATAAAGCCTTTACTCCTGATGGCGGTATTACCATCCCATACGCTGATGTAAAGACGAGCCGTGTTACTATTTTCGTTTCTTTTACTCACGAGTTTCAGTAATATGCTCTTACAATTCAGCGGCGTATCACTTTGACGGTACCGAGATTTCGACCTTCTTTTTCGACATTAAGCAAGTAGAGTCCTGAAGGTACATCCGGATAAATTTTCAAAATCTCACCTGTAACAGCCATGAAATCGTTTGCCAGAACCCGGCGCCCGTCACTGGTGAAAAGCGACACAATAACGTGACCGTCTTCCGGAGCACTGATACCGATTTCAGACTCAAAGAAAGTCGGTGTTACTGATAATGCTTCAGTCGTTTGTTGTACAGCCTCTACGCTGTTTTGGCGGAAACGTAGAAATATATCACGATAATCCTCACCATATTCGTTAGCTATAGTAATCCTTACCGGATAAAGATCAGTATCTGAATTAGTATCCGGATATGAAAGACGTATAGATCCGTTATCGGTGTTATCAGTGCTCTCGATAATTCTTGCTCCGGGAGCTGTCCATGATACAGTGGGTTTAAGGTCAAACGCTTTGCCTTTTACAAAAGGACAGCCTGTACAATATTCAGGCTGACGCCACATCAGAGTGCCCTGGCCTTCTACTTCAGTGTCTTTGTAAGTATGCATACCGGCTTTAAACGAACCCTTGCCGAGATTAACAAACAATCCGTCAGTATCAGCATCGTTCTCAAAGTCAAAGTAACCTATAAGGCCTGTCGGTAATGTCTCTGTGCTGATGTCATTCATGGCTGTCGCAATATTCTGTTCATTCAGTGCTTTCTCCCATACCATGAGATTATCAGCGTTGCCGCGTACAGAACCTGTCTTATGCAGATAACCGCCGATAGCTACTACATTCTCAGCCTTCCACTCCCATACAGGTCCGGCAAATGTAACTTCACCTTCCTTTTCTGTATCACCGAGACTCCATGATGTAACAGTTTGCTGTTCGCCGTTAACAAAGAGTGCGGGCTTAACAGCACCGGATTCGTCAAACTCGAAAGTATAAGCTATATGATACCATGCTCCGGGAGTCAGTTTCATACCGTCGAAACGGTAAGAGGCATTCTTACCAGAGGCCATACGTATAGTAAACTCGTTACTTCGTCCGTCTTCAGTCAGGGTATGCCAGAACCAGCCCCAGTGATTGACTGACCAGGGATCTTCCTTATAACGTATATTGAGTATATGACCTGCTTTATGACTGAAACTTTCCGGCTTGAACCAAAAACTTACACTGAAAGACTTTTTCGGAGTCATGCCTGTATCTTTGAAGCGGAAACCGAGTCCGTCATTACCGATACGCACACCGCGTGACATGGTGGCAATGCCGGGATTGACGGTGTAGAAGAGTTCTGGTTCAGTAGTATCAGAAATATAGGTCACAGGTGTTTCTGTAGGTCCGGACTCTTCGGCAGGAACAGCTTCGGAAGCATACAGTGAGGTAATTACCGGTATATCGCCTGTATCCTCTCCGGTAATCTGTATATAACCTTTCAGCAGACGTGTGGTTTCTGTACGGGTATCTCCGTCTTGTTCCATACCTTTGATAGTCAGGTTATAGATGCCTGCTGTAGCGAGTCCTTCGGCGACTGTAATCGATTTTGAATCCGAGGCTTCTGCAACAGTGCGGTTAGCTGAATCGGTGATTATCCAGTCGGCTGTTTCATGGGCTGCGTCGGCATAACCTATTGTAAAGCTCTCGCCGGGTTTAAGTATGCTTTTTGAAAAGGTAATATCGTCTGAAATTTCATAACAATCATTTGTAGATTGCCATTCGCCCCAGCTTATATAGCTTTCCGTGATGTGGTCAAGTGCAAGAGCGCTTACGCCGAAACGCACATTGCTACCGGCTGTACCGGTATAAGGAGCCGAAAACATCAGACCTGCCCATGAAGTTGTCATACCCATCAGTATAGACTCACAATCTTCCTGCTGATAATAGAGTTTGAAGAGTGATGTATTGACATCTGTATTGTAACAGACGTCATCACCCTTGTCGTTAGGCATACTGAATATTATCTTACCGTCAACTCCGTCATGGCGTGCAGAAAGTAACTGTGTGCTTTCAATAACCGGAGCATCTACAGCAGGTGTGAGAGCTTTAGGACGTTTGATTGAAAATTCACCTAAGCGTATATCGAGATTATCAGCGTCGCTGAAATGCAACGCTATCATGGCAATTTCACTACCGTCAACAATACTGAAATCGTTACCGACAATAAATTTCTTTTCAATCCATTGGCCCGGTACAAGAGTGGCATCGTTGCTCATTACTTGCAGCGTGTTCTCGGCTATAGGCTGTTCCTCATTACCTTTAAGCGACATGGCAAGACAGGCATTAGCCGAACCATTGAGTAATTTATAGCGGAAAGTGATTTCATCACCCTGTTCAAGCGGAAATTCAGTTTTAAACAGATGCAGATATTCTTCAGAAGATGACCCGTAAACACGTACTGTCGAACCACCCATCCATGCATCGTCCCATACAAATTCGGCCTTCAGTCCATCGGTAACTATGTCAGTCGCCTCACGTCCGAGAAACTTTGAAGAGAACCACCACATCCATGTAGGCAGATAGTCCTGCATAGCTATGTTATACCATTCGGCATTGTGACTGCGAAGACCGCGATAGTTAAAGAAACGGCCGTTACCGAGATTAAAATAAGTTATAAATGGTTCATCAGAAAGATTCCATTTGAGGGCCGAACGGGCAGACATCATCTTAGACATACCGAAAAACTCGGTATTCGCTGCAGAATATATCAGTGAGTTGACAGTAGGATGATAAGCAGCAGGATTGTGTGAACTGTTCGCAAACCAATTCAGCATACGATTGAGATAAGTGCGCTGATGTTGCTCAGGTGACGACCCCTGTTCGGCACGGCTCTCAAAAAACATGTTTTCGGAATGTGCTCCCCAAAGACCTATCGATACCGGATACTGTTCGAGAAGAGTCCATATTTCATCGTTACCGTTGTGTGGTTCACGACCCTGCATATTGATACCGCAATAGACGTCGAGAGATGTACGACCGTATTTTTTTGCATTTCGCACTATCTTAGACAGAGTCTGTTCAAAATTCCAGTTATAGTTTAGAAATAACGATGTACGTATATTTTCCCCATATCCCCAAAGGTCCTTGTTATGAATGTCGAGGCCACGGTCAAAAGTGATGACGCCATCCTTGTTGGTACCATCATACCAGATGAATTCGGTCAGCGGATTACGGCCGTTCTCCTTCATAAGACGTACTGTGTTTTCATGCAATTCACACAGTGAGCTAACCAGCGTAGCTGTGGTATTAAATTCAGAGTTATAACCAATCCCGTCAACCCCGTAATAGAGCAAATAATCGGCTAATTTTTCTGCACCGACTTCTGTCAGCTGAGTCAGGGCCTCTTTCCATGTTGACGACAATCTGCCGTAGGGAACCGAAGCTACCACACTGACCGGCACCCCGTTCTTATGTGCAACATCGGCAAAACCTCCCGGCATACGCACTAACGGAGTAGACCAGTTGCCGTAATGAGTAATATACGACCACATCGGAAACACTTCGCTGTCGAACACCCCGTCAGGCAATGCATTAAATGTCTCGTTGTTTACCGGTACCCAGAAAATCAATTTCTTATCAATAGAATCATCAAGCTCAGGATTGACCTGTGTCGCCATGTTACGAAAACGTTCACGCGGCTTCACACGCGAAATGAAGAAATTGTCATCATCGGTCCATTTCTGCCCCTTCTCCCACTCCTTAAGAGCAGCAGGAAAATCAGACCCGCACACACCTTTCTCCACATACCCGCTACGGATATGCTGCGCCGCCACCGTCAGCGGCACGCCTGCCAACAGCAGACAAAATATTTTAGTATGTTTCATAATGTAGGAATTCTCTTCTTTATAAAGATACTGAAATTTTTGGTAGACTACAGAAAATCAGCTCTTCTTCAAGGCACTGCCATTCTTCACACCATTTACCAGAAGCCTTTAAATCCGTTTTTATCCTTTTATACTGATTATCTGCAAGGAGTGCAGTTGATTTAGTAGCTGAGTATTCCGATTTTCTTCCACAGTCAGCCATTAAAGACTTTAGACGTTTCAAACCGATTTTAGTATTACAGTCATAAAGATGACCTATATCTCTTAATGTTTGCTGAATATACATCTGACACTTATATCTGGTAGCTCTTAACTGCCGGGGATTGTTCAGATCATACGCCTCAAGAGTATTTATAGCCTTTTTGTTTCCTTCACTGCGTGGAATCAGTCTGCCGTTTTCTATGTAAAAGTAATCTTTAGGATTATCATATATAGGATTGACTAAAGGTTTGTAGTTTGGGTCAAGATCACGTTTTTTCATATTGCACAAGTTAAGAATAGGCAGCAGATTGCCCCATTCCACTACTTTTTCGGGATAAAGGCTTTTAGGATAAAAATGTTCAACTTCCATATATTTACCTTCTTCGCCAAGTTTAACTTCCGAAAAAGCGCATTTACCGTAGCTCATATCCATAAGTATAGCCTTTATCTGCGGATAATTCCATACACGGCTTGTTTTATCGGCTAAAAACCTATCAGTCAGTATATGTCTTTGTTCAGAAGTAAGAAAAGCAGGACATGTCGGCAAAGTTAACTTAATTATGAGTTTGAAGCTGTTAGCTGGTTTATGTCCATATCGAGTAGATCAGTCTCCAAGCTATCAGGATGGAGCATGGCTTTAAGTTTGCGGTAACAGCTGAGGCCTTCGACAACATTATTATTATTCATAGCTGTTTCAAACTTTTCGCGTAATTCTTTGTATTCATCAGCTCTCGTATCAGGTGAGAGACACATCAGTTCGTGTAAAATTTCTTCTACTGTCCAGCCTTGAAAGGTTTGGGCTGGATATTCGGTTACTTTTGTTTTACCAGCCTCGTTAGTAAGTAAAAATAGGTTCATGCTTGACACTAACTGAATTACCAGCGGAGAATGTGTGCTGACGATTATCTGTGTGGCCGGAAAGAGACGACACAGATCACGCAGCACATGACGCTGCCAGTGAGGGTGAAGATGTAGGTCTATTTCGTCTATCACAAGAATTGCCGGCTCATGCAACGGATTGGCTGAGTCAGGATAGCGATCAAACATTTTCTTGATAAAATCAAATATCCAAGCCATCATGCATTGATAACCATAACCTAACTCCTGATAACGTAGTCTGCCGTATTCCGTCTCAAAGAGTATTGAAGTATGCAGGTGTTCATCCACATACACGCTGTAGTCTTTTACACCAGGCAGTATATCGGAATCACACAGTATCTTTTTTATCTGCCGTATTCTATTATGAGCTTTTTGTCCTTGTGTCTCGTCTTTACTGGCCATATCTAACTGTAATAGCCATTCTTCAAAATTAAGCAAAGGCTTATTATTAAAGAACAGTGTATCAGTTGTTGAATCAGAACCGAGGTGCCTTTGTGTATCGGCAAAACGATTCACACCGTATCCGTAAATAACAGCTTCGTCAAGAGCAGGGGTATCATATTCTACAAAATTGCAGTTCTGTGCATAACCTATGCGATAAGGCCTTATCACTACTACATTATTGGCTTGTGATATGGAAGCCAACTGTTTAAATTTATGTTCATTAATTTTATGTACGTTCTCATAGGATATTACAAATCGTAAATAAACTGAATATTCATCTGCCTTGTAACGTTCAACTACTTTAGGCCGGTAACAGATTTGCCGGATTTGTTCTTTATTATTATCAGAATTACTAATAGCAAGTTCCAAACTAAAATTAAAATCATAAATTGCGGTAGAATCATTATTTGAGGCGTCTGACTTAACATCTTTTATTGCGACTCGTTCCGGTTGCAGATTAGCAATTAATTTAAGCAGGTTTGTCTTACCTGTACCATTATCACCCAAAAAGACTGTACATTGTGGTAAGATAAAATCATCTTGATTATCTTTTTCGGCATGAGCTATATTGAATATATTATTTCCGGCAAATGATTTAAATCCATTCACTTCTAAAAGCTGTATATATACTGCCATAGATTCATAT
>CAMWKC010000079.1 GCA_947174735.1 uncultured Porphyromonadaceae bacterium | reverse complement strand
ATCGTATGCCGGTGAGAGTTGCCAGCCTTTACGTTTTAACAGAAAGCCATGATTACGGAAATGATCATCAGAATTACCGACTATGATATAGAAAGCCACACGGCGATATAACTCCTCAAGGTTCTGTTCTACATCACAACCATATTGGATAATAAAGTCTACTATGTCTATATAGCCATACCCTGTTGAAGCATTGTCCCCGTCTGTAAGACCTAAAAGTGTGAGTGCTGAAGCGAAATGTATTCTCTTTTCATTATTTCTGTCAAACCTCTTTGACAGAAGAATATGATAATTTTCTCCTGAAAGTACCCGTGTTTCGGCAGCGTTAATTCCTGCTTTACGCGCCATCACATGACAGAAATGCTCCCATAATGCCACATCATAATCATCTTTACGTGAGGGAAATTTAGCTACAGTCAGATTTCCTTTCTCATCTATTACCGATGCTTTAGGTCTTGCACCACCAAGTGATGTGCCTGAATGCAATAGCTGTACAAGCCATTTTTTAGAGGGTAACAGATGCTGCTCCTCACTTAGTTCAATTTTATATGCAGCATGCATAAGTTCACGAATGTTGGTCAGTGGCGGTACCCTGAAATTAACTCCACTATTGATAAACTCACCATCAGGAACCTTCGAAAATCTAAAACTACCCATACGTGAAGCATCATCAATACCCGTAAGATAATCAAATGAACTTAAACGTCGTACAGGTCGTTTCTCATCGACTGCCATAATTTGTTCACGCCGATTAAGTAGTGTACGGCCCCAGCGATCGGGTATAGCATCGGAAAAACAGGCAAAGATATTTCGTCCCGGTTTGGTAAATTGGATACCGGGATGATTCTGTAAGTCTTCACTAAGAAAAATATCGCCATAATCACTAAGCCAGCTCTTATCGTATGAAAAACCGTAAATTTCATTACCACGCACAGAGTCGTAGGATAATTCACCTATTAACTGAGGCATTTCGAGCCAGTCAAAATCGGCATAAACATATAGCTTCTGCATAACTTACTCTTTTTTTGAAGCACGTTGACGGCGTTTGAGACTCAGATCCTGAAGAGCGCGTCCGAGAGTATCCTGCTGTGCTATTAGCAACAGATCATCTTCTAACTGCAACACATAGAGAACACGTGCATAAATACCAATAGAGACTGTAGGTAAACCCTTCTCGATACGCGCGACTGTAAGCGGTGAACAGGTAGCCCGTTCAGCCACTTGTGCTATCGAGAGATTACGACGTAACCTGGCAAGTCTAATCTGCTCACCCATAATCGTCATTTTCTGCTCCAGTTTACGGGGCATTTTAGTTCCCATAGTATTTTTACTCATTTCAATACATCTTTTAATAATGTAAAAGTAGTAAAAATATTTATTATATGATATGTTAATATTAAAGAAAACTCTAATTTTATCCTGTTTGTGGTCAGATTCACTTAAGGATAGAAGTGAAAAGGAAAGGGTACGGAAAAAAATTGCTAAATTTGCAGTCACAAATCAAGTTCCGTAGAAACGATGAAGAAAGATACAACCGCAATTCATACAGCTTATCCTCGTCAGGACACTTATAACGCACTCTCGATGCCGGTATACCATTCGGTAGCCTTTGAGTTTGATGATGCCGACAGTATGGCAGATGCTTTCTGCGGGCGTACCGATATGCCAGATTACTCGCGTGTCGGTAATCCTACAGTGACACATCTTGAACAGAAAGTTCAGGCTCTCACCGGCGCTTCGGCCGTGACAGCCTTTAATTCAGGTATGGCAGCTATAAGCGCTATGCTTTTTGCAGTAGCCCGTGCAGGTGGCAATATAGTAAGTTCACGGCATCTCTTCGGCAATACCTACTCGATGCTTACTTCGACACTTGGACGTTTAGGTGTGGAGGCCCGTTTGGTAGATCTTACCGACCCGGCAGCCGTGGAAGCTGCCACAGATGCACAGACCTGCTGCATATTCCTTGAGATTATTACTAATCCCCAGATGGAAGTAGCCGATGTGCGACGTCTTGGTGAAATAGCCCGGAAAGCCGGTTGTCCGCTTGTAGCTGACACCACAATGATACCCTTTACTGAATTTGATGCCTCGGCTCTTGGTATAGATTTCGAGATAGTGTCAAGTACAAAATACCTTTCAGGCGGTGCCACCAGCCTCGGCGGACTGATAATAGATTATGGTCACTGGCCCGAACTCACTACACGTATCAAAAAGGAGATACTTTTCAATCTCGGAGCTTACATGACACCTCATGCTGCCTATATGCAGACCGTCGGTCTCGAGACTCTCGGTGTACGCTATCGCAGACAGGCAGCTACAGCTCTTGAAGTAGCAAAGGCTCTGCAACATCACCCGGCGGTCCGTAAAGTAAATTATCTTGGCCTGACCGACAATCCGGCACACAAACTCACCGGCGAACTTTATGGCGATACTTACGGTGCCATGCTTACCATAGATCTTAACGATGCCGAAGCCTGCCGCCGTTTCATCAATGCACTGAAGTTAGTAAAACGTGCCACTAACCTTTTCGACAACCGCACACTCGCCATACACCCGGCAAGCACTATCTTCGGACCTTTTACACTCGAACAGCGTGCCGGAATGGATGTACTCAATACTACGATACGTCTTTCTATGGGACTTGAAGACCCTGAAGATATTATAGCTGACCTCTCACAGGCCCTTGACGCTACAGAACAACCGAAAAGGCCATGAGTAAGCAATACGACTTCGATACCGAAATAGAACGCCGTGGCAGCGGCGCACTGAAGACCGATGCGCTCGGTGAGCGTTACGGAAATCCTGACCTTATACCTCTTTGGGTAGCTGATATGGATTTTGCTACTCCCGACTTCATAATTGATGCTCTGCACCGGCGTCTTGACCATCCCATACTTGGTTATACTGTCGAGCCGGCCGATTACCGTCCGGCTATAATCGACTGGGTTCGTCGCCGTCACGGTTGGGAACTTCAGCCCGAATGGTTAAGCTACATACCGGGTATTGTTAAAGGTATAGGCATGGTAATGAATGCATTTACAGAACCCGGTGATAAAGTGATAGTACAGACACCTGTCTACCATCCGTTCTCTATTGTAACAAGACTGAATGGCCGGCAGGTAGTCGAGAATCCTCTTAAGGAACTTCCCGACGGTGGTTATGCTATGGACCTTGAGCATCTGGAGAAAATTGCTCCGGGATGTAAGCTGCTGATATTGTCAAATCCTCACAATCCTGCCGGAATTGTCTGGGATGCCGACACACTGCGGCGTGTGGCCGACATCTGCAAGCGTAACGGTATAGTAGTGATAAGCGATGAGATACACAGCGATATGGCTTTGTTCGGGAATAAGCATGTTCCCTTTGCTACTGTCAGTCCTGAAGCCGCTTCTGTCAGCATAACTTTCGGTGCACCGTCAAAGACATTCAACATAGCAGGTGTGGTAAGCTCATATTCTGTAGTGAGCGACCCGGAATTGCGCCGTCGTTTCTACGGCTGGCTTGAAGCCAACGAACTCGCAGACCCTACTCTCTTCGCTCCTATAGCTACGATAGCTGCATACCGTGAAGGTGAGGAATGGCTGTCACAGATGCTCGCATACGTCGAGGATAACGTGCGTTATGTCGAGGATTATTGCAAAAACTATATACCCGAAATAAAGCCTTTGCGTCCGCAGGCTTCGTTTCTTGTCTGGCTTGACTGCCGTGAATTAGGACTCGACCATGACAGTCTTAATGCACTGTTTGTTGATAAAGCCGAACTTGCCCTTAACGACGGTGAAATGTTCGGTCATGGCGGCGAAGGACACATGCGTCTTAATGTAGGCTGTCCGCGTTCCACTCTTACCAAAGCACTCGATCGTCTGCGTGATGCTGTGAAGGAGTTACGGCAACAGTCAGCCAATAAAAAAGGATAAGCGCAGTGACAAGAATCATAGACATTATTAACGAGAGCCGCCAGCCGGTATTCTCGTTCGAGATACTGCCTCCGCTAAAAGGTAACAGTATCTATAAAGTGTATGACATAATCGAACGTCTGCGCGAGTTTGAACCTCAGTTTGTCAACATCACTTCGCATCACAGCGAATACATCTATAAGCCCCTTCCCGACGGTACACATCGTCGCGTAAGCGTGGTGAAGCGTCCGGGTACAGTAGCTATTGCCGCAGCTATACAGAATAAGTACGGACTTATACCCGTACCACACATTATATGCCGTGGGTTCTCGAAAGAGGAAACAGAATACGCACTACTCGACCTTAATTTTCTCGGTATTAATAATCTCTTAGTGCTCAGAGGAGATAACAAATCATCTGGCAGTCTTGCCGAGTCAGCTCATCTTTACCACGAACATGCTTCCGACCTTCAGGAACAGATAAATCTGTTTAATCAGGGTATAGGTCTCGACGACACCAAAATAGAAGGTATTGACACACCGTTTTCCTACGGTATGGCCTGCTATCCCGAGAAACATGAAGAGGCACCTAATATGGATTCGGATACATACTATCTGAAAGAGAAAATTAAAAATGGTGCCGACTATCTCATCACACAGATGTTTTTCGACAACTCACGCTATTTCAGTTTCGTGGAGAGATGCCGTGCCGAAGGTATCACAGTACCTATACTGCCTGGAATCAAGCCTATCTCAAGAAAGGCTCACCTCTCCGGACTGCCGCGAACATTTCGTATCGACATACCCGAACCGCTTGCGGCACAGGTACGCCGGGCAGCCGATGACCGCGAGGTCAGAGAAATCGGCGTGGAATGGTGCCGACAGCAATGCCGCGAACTGATTGCCGGCGGTGCGCCCGGCATACACTTCTATACCATGTCAGTAGCTGACAGTGTAGCACGGGTAGCACGCGATATCTTTTGACAGAATTATCGGATTTATCGGAATTATAAGTTTGATAAGTCGTATAAGTTTGATAAGTCTGATAAATCTGATAAGTCTGATAACTCGTATAAGTTTTATAAGATTTATAAGACTTATAAGATTTATAAGACTTATCAACTTTATCAAACTTATCAGACTTATCAAACTCACCAGACTCATCACCCTCACAACTCCTATGCTTTTACACACCCCGCGCAATCTCGGCAGCGAGCCTTCGGAGCGCGTTCTCATACTCGACGGTGCCATGGGCACTATGGTTCAGACTCGTGCTCTGACAGAAGCAGACTTCAGAGGCGATGTCTGTGACCCGTCTATGCCAGCCCAGACCGGCAACAACGATATTCTCTGTCTGACACGTCCCGATGTAGTGACCGATATACACCGTGCCTATGCTGAGGCCGGTGCCGACATACTCAGTACAAATACTTTCAACGCGAACGCTATCTCTCAGGCTGACTATGCTACAGCGCATCTTGTCAGTGATATAAATCGCGCAGGTGCGCGCTTAGCACGTAGTGTGGCTGACGAGTTTATGCAGCGTAATCCGAACCGTGTCATACGTGTGGCTGGCTCAATGGGTCCTACCAACCGTGCTGCTTCGATGAGTCCTGATGTAGCTGACCTCGGACTTCGCAACATCACCTACGACCAATTGCGTAACGCTTATCTCGAACAAGCCACAGCATTGCTCGAAGGAGGTGCAGACCTGCTCCTATTTGAGACAGTCTTTGACCCGCTCAATCTTAAAGCCGGTCTTGACGGTGCCACAGAAGCTATGCGGCGACTCGGTGTTGAGGTTGGAATAATGGTATCGGCTACTGTCTCCGACCGTAGCGGCCGACTTCTGACTGGTCAGACTCTCGAAGCTTTCGCTGCTTCTGTTGCTCATTGCGATGCAGTGGTCAGTCTCGGACTGAACTGCTCGTTCGGTGCTGTCGATATGTTGCCTCATCTGCGCGCACTTGCTGAAGTCGCACCTGCCTATGTCAGTTGTCACCCCAACGCCGGACTGCCTGACCGTTTAGGTAATTACGCTGAGACACCTGACACCTTCGCTACTCACGTTGCTCCGATGCTCACCGAAGGACTGGTAAACATCGCCGGTGGCTGCTGCGGTACCACTCCTGCCCATATAGCCGCGCTGCGAAAAGTGGCTGAAAATGCCATACCTCATCAGAAGAACGGCCGGCCGGCCAATCTCCGCCTTGCAGGATTGGAACCTCTCGAAGTCTGCCATGCCAACAACTTCGTCAATATAGGCGAACGTTGCAATGTGGCTGGGTCCCGTAAATTTCTGCGTCTTATCAAAGAGAAGAAGTATGATGAAGCTCTTGAGATAGCACGGAAACAGGTGCTCGACGGTGCCATGATGCTCGACATCAATATGGACGATGCCATGCTTGACGCCGAAAAGGAGATGACTATATTTCTCAATTATATCGCTTCCGACCCGGATACAGCCCGTGTACCGGTAATGGTCGATGCTTCCGACTGGAAGGTAGCCGAAGCTGGATTAAAATGTCTGCAAGGTAAAGGCATTATCAATTCCATATCGCTCAAAGAGGGCGAGGAGGCGTTCTTGCATCACGCTCGCCGTGCCCGTACCTTAGGTGCGGCAGTGGTAGTTATGGCTTTCGATGAGGAGGGTCAGGCCGACACTTATGAACGTAAGATAGCCGTTTGCGAAAGAGCTTACAAGCTCCTTACACAGGAAGCGGGATTTGAACCGCACGACATAATATTTGACCCGAATATTATGGCTGTGGCTACAGGTATAGAAGCTCACGACCGCTACGGCATAGATTATATACGTGCTGTCAGGTGGATAAAGGATAATCTTCCCGGTGCACTCACAAGTGGTGGCGTAAGTAATCTTTCGTTTGCCTTCCGGGGTCATAACACTTTGCGTGAGGCTATGCACGCGGTGTTCCTTTACCATGCCATAGCCGCCGGACTCGACATGGCCATACTTAACCCGGCTACTTCCGTAACTTACGAAAGCATCGAACCGACTCTGCGCACACTCATCGAAGATGTGGTACTCGCACGGCGTTCCGGTGCTGCCGATGAACTGGCTGCCTACGCTGCCGCTCATGCCGCTGAGAAAGGTGGTGCACCGGTAACATCAGCTGCTGACAGCGGAAACGACAACCGCAATGTTGAGGAACGTCTGCGCGATGCAGTGATAAGCGGTGATAGCTCCAACATTGCTTCCGACCTTGACGAAGCTTTGAAGGTAGGCCGGACAGCCGTAGGTATAATTGAAGGTCCGCTTATGGAGGGTATGGACCGTGTCGGTACCCTCTTCGGTGAAGGTAAGATGTTTCTACCGCAGGTAGTCAAGACTGCCCGTACTATGAAGCGGGCTGTGGATATACTCGAACCCTATATTCATGACCAGAATACTGTCTCAGCAACAGGTACAGCCGGCACAGTCGTATTCGCTACAGTCAAAGGTGATGTGCACGACATAGGTAAGAATATAGTGGCAATAGTAATGGCCTGCAATAATTACCGCATAGTTGACCTCGGCGTCATGGTACCGGCTGAACAGATAGTCAGTACCGCCATAGCCGAAAAAGCCGATATGGTATGCGTTTCAGGTCTTATCACTCCCTCTTTAACTGAGATGGTAAAAGTAGCCGAAGCCATGGAAGCCGCCGGTCTGCGTATACCGTTGGTTGTAGGCGGTGCCACTACTTCACGTCTGCATACCGCTCTGAAAATAGCACCGGTCTACAGCGGCCCTGTAGTGCACGCTTCCGACGCTGCCCGTAATCCCGTCATAGCAGCCCGTCTTATGGGCGATGAAGCCACAGACTATATAGAAGCTTTACAGCGTGAATATGCTGACCTCAGACAACGTTACGAAGCACAGGAAAAACCGCTGCTCACTCTTGACGAAGCTAAGGCCCGTGCGCCGAAACTTGACTGGAGTCAGCCCTCACCTGTACCCGTACAACGCGAGTATTTCAACGCACACATCCCTATCTCCGAAGTAGCGCCTTTCATCAACTACAAGATGCTGCTACACGCATGGCGTCTCACCGGTCCGTGGCTCGAAGATTTTCCATGGGACAGCTGTGCCGGCTGCATAGCCGCATGGACAGCTCGTCACAGCAACGACCCCAAAGCTGCCGAAGCCCTACGTCTATACACCGATGCCCGTGCCATGCTTCGGCAGCTTATCGACGAAGACGCTGACCTGATACGCGGTGCGGTACGCTTCACCGAGGCTTCATCTGATTCCGACTCCATTACTCTCCACACCCCCGAAGGTAACGTTGTCCTCCCCATGCTGCGCCGTCAGGCCGACGACGGCAGCCGCACATGGTCACTCGCCGATATGGTACGCCCGGCTGACAAAAACACTAACCACATTACAGAAAGCACCGACTATATCGATAGCAAGGCTGAATGTACTAAAGAAAATAATGAATGTGCTAACGCTAAGCCTGCCTATGCCAAAGGAAGTACTGACTATATTGGTATATTTATAGTCACAGCCGGACACGGCGAAGCCGACCGACTCGCAACTTTCCGTGCCGCCGGCGATGACTACAAAGCCCTCCTGCTTCAATCCCTCTGCGACCGACTCGCCGAAGCCGCTTCCGAATGGCTTCACACCCTCGTGCGTCGCCAGCTCTGGGCATACGCACCCGACGAACACCTCAGCATACAGGAAACACTCGCCGGCCGCTACACCGGCATCCGCCCCGCTATAGGCTACGACTCCCTCCCCGACCAAAGCCTTATGCACGACATCACCGCCCTCCTACCCCTCTTCGCCCTCGGCATCGAAGTCACCCCCAACGGCGCCCTAACCCCTTCCTCAACCGTCTGCGGCCTTTACCTCTGGC
>CAMWKC010000078.1 GCA_947174735.1 uncultured Porphyromonadaceae bacterium | reverse complement strand
AAACGGTCGTACTGTCAAAAAGACCGAGAAGGTACCTGTTAATGCTGCGATAGTAGTCGAGGTATATGACGGACGCTTAGGAGCTTTGCGAGATTCATTACAGACTGCCGAATACGTGGAATATGCCATGCAGGAACGTGCCTATCAAGAGACAGAGGATAGCTACAACACGGAGCCTGTGGCCCCGGCGCCTGCTCCGAAGCCGAAACCTGAGCCGGCTCCGGACTTGACAGAAGAAGAGGAAACTGACAATTATCTGAATCAATGAGCGAGAGTACAATACCGACTTCAACAGATGATTTCGATGAGGGACTGTTGTCCGAAGCAGCACCTGATTTCATAAGCGCTGACGGACGTGAGCTGTATGAACATTTCCGTTTTGAAGCTGACAAGGGACAACAACTTTTACGTGTCGATAAGTTTCTTGTGGCACGTATGGAGAAAACCTCACGCAACCGCATACAGCAGGCTGCCGACGCGGGTTGCATACTTGTCAACGGACGCCCGGTAAAATCAAGCTATAAGGTTAAGCCTTTCGATGTGGTGCAGATAGTGATGGACCGTCCGCGCTATGAGCTTGAAATCATACCTGAGGATATACCCCTCGATATAGTATATGAGGATGACCACGTGCTTGTAGTCAATAAACCTGCCGGTCTGGTGGTACATCCCGGGCACGGTAACTATACAGGCACTTTGGTTAATGCTCTGGCCTGGCACTTCCGTGATAATCCTGATTATGATGTCGATGATCCGCGTTTAGGTCTGGTACATCGTATTGATAAAGATACTTCCGGTCTGTTGGTAGTAGCCAAGACTCCTGAAGCCAAGACTCATCTTGGAGCACAATTCTTTAATAAAACCACACGGCGTGAGTATATTGCTGTGGTATGGGGAGACTTCGAGCAAAATCAGGGCACTATCACAGGAAATATAGCCCGAAACCCGCGCAACAAGCTTCAGATGGCTGTGTTCGATGACCCGGCAATCGGAAAACATGCCGTGACACATTACGAAGTGAAGGAGAGATTCGGTTATGTCACTGTAGTGAAATGTGTGTTAGAAACAGGCCGTACCCATCAGATACGTGTGCACATGCAGAGTCAGGGACACCCTCTGTTCAATGACGCTCGTTATGGTGGTGATGTTATACTGAAGGGTACTACTTTCGCTAAATACCGTCAGTTCATAGAGAATTGCTTTGCTGTGTGTCCCCGTCAGGCACTTCATGCACGTACCCTTGGCTTTGTGCATCCTGCCACTGGTGAACAGATGGACTTCGAGTGTGACATACCGGCTGATATGAGTGCTCTTATGGAGCGCTGGCGTGCCTATACAGCAGGAAGCCGAAAACCTTGACCGCTGTCAGATTGTTTTGAAAGAAAGGTATAAAGTATTATCTTTGCATACCCTCATAGCGCTTGTCCTTTATTATGACTGAGCGCTCACCCAGACATAAACAGAAAGATCATATCATGAGCCACCACGAACCGATAGACTTCAGCGACATAGCACCTTATAGCGATGAGGTGTTTCATAACAAAATGGAACAACTGGTGAAAGAGCCAGGCTTTCATCACGCATTAAATTACACAATGCCGAAGGAAGATGTGCCCGTACTCATCGATGAGTTGCTCAAGATAAATAACAAGCATGATTTCCAATTCAAGGTCATGTTTCCTTTTTTGGAAATGCTTGCCAAAACAACGACTTCCGGTATTACCTTGGGAGGTATAAAGTACTATAATCCAAGTCTTTGCTATACCTTTATTACCAATCACCGCGACATAGTGCTTGATGCCTCGTTTCTTAATCTTGCCTTCCTGCGTCGTAACATACCGACATCAGAAGTAGCTATAGGCAATAATCTGTTAATATACGATTGGATAACAGACCTGGTGCGACTTAATAAAAGCTTTATAGTGAAGCGTAACACCGGCCTGCGCGAAGCGCTTGAAGCTGCTCGTAAGTTGTCGGCCTATATACATCACTGTATACTTGATAAACATGAATCGGTATGGATAGCTCAGCGAGAAGGCCGTGCCAAAGACAGTAGTGACCATACACAGGAAGCACTTATAAAGATGCTTGCTATAGCGGGCGAAGGACCGTTTATAGAAAAACTGAAGGAAATAAATCTCATGCCGGTGGCTATATCGTATGAGTATGACCCTAATGACTATCTGAAAGTGCGGGAATTTCTGCTGAAACGCCGTGATCCTAATTTTAAAAAGACACAGCGTGATGACCTGTTTTCAATGGAGACCGGTCTGATGCAGTTCAAGGGTAAGGTTCACTTCCAGCTGACACCACGTATCAATACCCGTCTGGACCAGATAGGCGATTTTACTGACAATCAGCGTGCGGCTAAATGTGTCGGCAGTATCATTGATCAGGCCATACATCGTAGTTATGAGATATTTCCGATTAACTATATAGCCTACGATCAGTTGTATAATACCAAGCGTTTCAGACGTAAATACACAGATCAGCAGCTTGATGAATCGCTGGCTTACTTCGAGCGTCAGCTTGATAAGATAGAGCTTCCTGATATTACTGCGGAAGAGCGTACATATATGCGTGAGATACTTCTAACGATGTATGCCAATCCGTTGCGCAACAAGCTCAAGACTATACTCGGCGGGATAGAATAATATCCTAAGAACCAAAATAATTATGAGACTCCCTGTAATAGTGATAGTGTTACTCTTTGTGTTGAGTATCGCTATCGACTGGTATATACGTAATGATATCAGGTACTTCGCGCGAAAAGGAAGCAGTTGGCCGCGTATCTATACTGTCAGTTCGGTTGCTTGTTGGATTTTCCTTATCGTGACAGTGTCTTTGCCACGACGTAGTGAGAACGATGATATACTGACAGTGATGTGGATGCTTTACAGTTATCTGACTGTATATGCTGCCAAACTTGTGTATGTAATATGTGCCCTTATAGGTCGTATATTCTCTGTAGGAAAACCGCGCCGTTTTAACTCCAGTCTTTGGTTTGGTGTTCCTTTGGGCATATTGACGTTTATATGTATGTGGTGGGGTGTACTGGTAACACGTCGTCAGATAGAAATAACTAATGTCAATGTTTATTCTCCTAAATTGCCGTATGCTTTTGAAGACTATCGTATAGCTCAGATCAGCGATATACATGTCGGTACATGGGGCAACGATACCACATTCATATCACAGCTTGTCGATGCCGTAAACGCTCAACAGGCCGATCTGATAGTCTTTACCGGTGATATTGTGAACCGTAAGACCGATGAGATACGTCCGTTCCTTAATGTGCTGAGTCGTCTTCATGCTCCTGACGGTGTCATTTCGATATTAGGTAATCATGATTACGGTGATTATGTTGACTGGCACAGTGAGGAAGACCATGCAGCTAACAATCGTCAGTTATGGGAGTTAGAGAAAGGCATGGGATGGACACTTCTGAACAACGACTATATGTTATTGAGACGCAATGATGAGTACATTACCGTGATAGGTGTCGAGAACTGGGGTGAACCGCCTTTCCATACTTATGGTGATCTTGATAAGGCTTATCCTGCTCCCGGCGATAGTACCGCTTCGTTGACCGATAATCGTTATAAATTACTTCTGTCGCACAATCCGGAGCATTGGAACCGTATAGTATCTCATGACACTAATATAGATCTTACTCTTGCAGGGCATACACATGCCATGCAGTTTATGTTACGTTTCGGTAAATGGAAATGGAGTCCTTCGCAGTATCGTTATGAACAGTGGGGCGGACTTTACGAACGACTGAATAAAAATGGTGAACCGGTATCTCTCTATGTCAATATAGGCAGCGGGGAAGTAGCTATGCCGTTCCGTATAGGTGCCACTCCGGAAATTACAGTGCTGACTTTGCACAGAGGTAAACCTGAAACTGCGACATCAAAATGAATAGCAAAGGGTATAAGGTAACGTTAAGTCTGGGTAGTAACTGCGGTAATCGCTGTGCTCTGCTGTCACGGGCTATAGAGTGGCTTGAAGGACGGCTGGGTGCTATGGAGACAAGTGATTTTTACGAAACTCCGGCTTTGGCTGATAAGGAAGGGCGCTGTACACACCCTACGTATATGAATGCCGTGGTGCGTGGTGTATATTATGGTGACGGTCCGTTAGCTCTGCAGACTGAGGCTAAACAGTACGAAGAAATCATGGGACGTGATGCCGCTGCACGTGCACACGGGTGTGTGCCTATAGATATAGACGTTGTGATAAGTGATGGCACGGTGCTACGCGAGCGTGATGCTGCCAGCCGTTTCTTCACTATCGGACTCGAACAGCTTGATAATTACTGCTAATATTCTCTGATAAGAACAGTTCTAAGATTTACTGCAACAGTGACACAGGGAGTGACACGCGCGTGTCACTCCCTGTGTCACTGTTGCAGTAAATCTTAGAACTGTTCTTATCAGAGAATATTAGCAGTAATTATCAAGCTGTTCGAGTCCGATAGTGAAGAAACGGCTGGCAGCATCACGCTCGCGTAGCACCGTGCCATCACTTATCACAACGTCTATATCTATAGGCACACACCCGTGTGCACGTGCAGCGGCATCACGTCCCATGATTTCTTCGTACTGTTTAGCCTCAGTCTGCAGAGCTAACGGACCGTCACCATAATATACACCACGCACCACGGCATTCATATACGTAGGGTGTGTACAGCGCCCTTCCTTATCAGCCAAAGCCGGAGTTTCGTAAAAATCACTTGTCTCCATAGCACCCAGCCGTCCTTCAAGCCACTCTATAGCCCGTGACAGCAGAGCACAGCGATTACCGCAGTTACTACCCAGACTTAACGTTACCTTATACCCTTTGCTATTCATTTTGATGTCGCAGTTTCAGGTTTACCTCTGTGCAAAGTCAGCACTGTAATTTCCGGAGTGGCACCTATACGGAACGGCATAGCTACTTCCCCGCTGCCTATATTGACATAGAGAGATACCGGTTCACCATTTTTATTCAGTCGTTCGTAAAGTCCGCCCCACTGTTCATAACGATACTGCGAAGGACTCCATTTCCATTTACCGAAACGTAACATAAACTGCATGGCATGTGTATGCCCTGCAAGAGTAAGATCTATATTAGTGTCATGAGATACTATACGGTTCCAATGCTCCGGATTGTGCGACAGAAGTAATTTATAACGATTATCGGTCAACGAAGCGGTACTATCGCCGGGAGCAGGATAAGCCTTATCAAGATCACCATAAGTATGGAAAGGCGGTTCACCCCAGTTCTCGACACCTATCACGGTAATGTACTCATCATTGCGTCTCAATAACATATAGTCGTTGTTCAGAAGTGTCCATCCCATGCCTTTCTCTAACTCCCATAACTGACGATTGTTAGCTGCATGGTCTTCCTCACTGTGCCAGTCAACATAATCACCGTAATCATGATTACCTAATATCGAAATGACACCGTCAGGAGCATGAAGACGACTCAGCACATTAAGGAACGGACGTATCTCATCGGTCTTACGGTTCACAATATCACCGGTAAAGACTATCAGATCGGCCTGTTGAGCGTTTACGGCATCGACAAGCTGTGATATGAATGTGGTATCGTTGCCCCATGTACCGACATGTATATCGCTGATCTGAGCTATACGATAGTCTTCAAAAGCATACGGCAATTTAGGAGAATAAACATTGACATTAGTTATTTCTATCTGACGACGTGTTACCAGTACACCCCACCACATACATATAAACGTCAATATGCCCAAAGGAACACCAAACCAAAGACTGGAGTTAAAACGGCGCGGTTTTCCTACAGAGAATATACGACCTATAAGGGCACATATTACATACACAAGTTTGGCAGCATATACAGTCAGATAACTGTAAAGCATCCACATCACTGTCAGTATATCATCGTTCTCACTACGTCGTGGCAAAGACACTGTCACGATAAGGAAAATCCAACAAGCAACCGAACTGACAGTATAGATACGCGGCCAACTGCTTCCTTTTCGCGCGAAGTACCTGATATCATTACGTATATACCAGTCGATAGCGATACTCAACACAAAGAGTAACACTATCACTATTACAGGGAGTCTCATAATTATTTTGGTTCTTAGGATATTATTCTATCCCGCCGAGTATAGTCTTGAGCTTGTTGCGCAACGGATTGGCATACATCGTTAGAAGTATCTCACGCATATATGTACGCTCTTCCGCAGTAATATCAGGAAGCTCTATCTTATCAAGCTGACGCTCGAAGTAAGCCAGCGATTCATCAAGCTGCTGATCTGTGTATTTACGTCTGAAACGCTTGGTATTATACAACTGATCGTAGGCTATATAGTTAATCGGAAATATCTCATAACTACGATGTATGGCCTGATCAATGATACTGCCGACACATTTAGCCGCACGCTGATTGTCAGTAAAATCGCCTATCTGGTCCAGACGGGTATTGATACGTGGTGTCAGCTGGAAGTGAACCTTACCCTTGAACTGCATCAGACCGGTCTCCATTGAAAACAGGTCATCACGCTGTGTCTTTTTAAAATTAGGATCACGGCGTTTCAGCAGAAATTCCCGCACTTTCAGATAGTCATTAGGGTCATACTCATACGATATAGCCACCGGCATGAGATTTATTTCCTTCAGTTTTTCTATAAACGGTCCTTCGCCCGCTATAGCAAGCATCTTTATAAGTGCTTCCTGTGTATGGTCACTACTGTCTTTGGCACGGCCTTCTCGCTGAGCTATCCATACCGATTCATGTTTATCAAGTATACAGTGATGTATATAGGCCGACAACTTACGAGCAGCTTCAAGCGCTTCGCGCAGGCCGGTGTTACGCTTCACTATAAAGCTTTTATTAAGTCGCACCAGGTCTGTTATCCAATCGTATATTAACAGATTATTGCCTATAGCTACTTCTGATGTCGGTATGTTACGACGCAGGAAGGCAAGATTAAGAAACGAGGCATCAAGCACTATGTCGCGGTGATTGGTAATAAAGGTATAGCAAAGACTTGGATTATAGTACTTTATACCTCCCAAGGTAATACCGGAAGTCGTTGTTTTGGCAAGCATTTCCAAAAAAGGAAACATGACCTTGAATTGGAAATCATGCTTGTTATTTATCTTGAGCAACTCATCGATGAGTACGGGCACATCTTCCTTCGGCATTGTGTAATTTAATGCGTGATGAAAGCCTGGCTCTTTCACCAGTTGTTCCATTTTGTTATGAAACACCTCATCGCTATAAGGTGCTATGTCGCTGAAGTCTATCGGTTCGTGGTGGCTCATGATATGATCTTTCTGTTTATGTCTGGGTGAGCGCTCAGTCATAATAAAGGACAAGCGCTATGAGGGTATGCAAAGATAATACTTTATACCTTTCTTTCAAAACAATCTGACAGCGGTCAAGGTTTTCGGCTTCCTGCTGTATAGGCACGCCAGCGCTCCATAAGAGCACTCATATCAGCCGGTATGTCACACTCGAAGTCCATCTGTTCACCAGTGGCAGGATGCACAAAGCCAAGGGTACGTGCATGAAGTGCCTGACGGGGACACACAGCAAAGCAATTCTCTATGAACTGACGGTATTTAGCGAAAGTAGTACCCTTCAGTATAACATCACCACCATAACGAGCGTCATTGAACAGAGGGTGTCCCTGACTCTGCATGTGCACACGTATCTGATGGGTACGGCCTGTTTCTAACACACATTTCACTACAGTGACATAACCGAATCTCTCCTTCACTTCGTAATGTGTCACGGCATGTTTTCCGATTGCCGGGTCATCGAACACAGCCATCTGAAGCTTGTTGCGCGGGTTTCGGGCTATATTTCCTGTGATAGTGCCCTGATTTTGCTCGAAGTCTCCCCATACCACAGCAATATACTCACGCCGTGTGGTTTTATTAAAGAATTGTGCTCCAAGATGAGTCTTGGCTTCAGGAGTCTTGGCTACTACCAACAGACCGGAAGTATCTTTATCAATACGATGTACCAGACCTAAACGCGGATCATCGACATCATAATCAGGATTATCACGGAAGTGCCAGGCCAGAGCATTAACCAAAGTGCCTGTATAGTTACCGTGCCCGGGATGTACCACCAGACCGGCAGGTTTATTGACTACAAGCACGTGGTCATCCTCATATACTATATCGAGGGGTATATCCTCAGGTATGATTTCAAGCTCATAGCGCGGACGGTCCATCACTATCTGCACCACATCGAAAGGCTTAACCTTATAGCTTGATTTTACCGGGCGTCCGTTGACAAGTATGCAACCCGCGTCGGCAGCCTGCTGTATGCGGTTGCGTGAGGTTTTCTCCATACGTGCCACAAGAAACTTATCGACACGTAAAAGTTGTTGTCCCTTGTCAGCTTCAAAACGGAAATGTTCATACAGCTCACGTCCGTCAGCGCTTATGAAATCAGGTGCTGCTTCGGACAACAGTCCCTCATCGAAATCATCTGTTGAAGTCGGTATTGTACTCTCGCTCATTGATTCAGATAATTGTCAGTTTCCTCTTCTTCTGTCAAGTCCGGAGCCGGCTCAGGTTTCGGCTTCGGAGCAGGCGCCGGGGCCACAGGCTCCGTGTTGTAGCTATCCTCTGTCTCTTGATAGGCACGTTCCTGCATGGCATATTCCACGTATTCGGCAGTCTGTAATGAATCTCGCAAAGCTCCTAAGCGTCCGTCATATACCTCGACTACTATCGCAGCATTAACAGGTACCTTCTCGGTCTTTTTGACAGTACGACCGTTT
>CAMWKC010000077.1 GCA_947174735.1 uncultured Porphyromonadaceae bacterium | reverse complement strand
TCTTTGGATGGTGTCAAGGTTACGTGCTGCCCTTATAGACTTACGTTTCACCTTGTCCTGCAGCATATTGACATCCGGTCCCCAATGCATGCTTTCTATAGACCAGTGTCTGTGCACTATGGAACCCGGGCGGGGAGTATCCGTCGGCAGACTGGTCACATTTGATTTGAATAGGGAATCTTAAATGAAAGAGCCGTGGGATAAACTATTGTGTTGCAACACATGATTTGTGGAAAGAGAAAATATTTTCTACTTTTGCAGTAGACTAAGATTAGGAGGTATGTGTGATATAAAAATAAGTGCCGGTAGTTTTAAGACCTTGCTCAATATATTTCTTATAGTATCTGTATGTATTTGTATGTCAAACAGAATTGTGGCTAATGTTGACAAAAAAAGAACGGATAGAGTGAATGTAGCGGCTTATGTTGATTCTTTACGTCATAATAATACTGTTTATACAGAGAATGAAGCTCGTAATCTGATTAAATACTTGACTGTTTTTAAGAATAATGTGCCTACAGATTCTTTGAGACAATATACAGCTGAAGGACTGCTTAATTACACTTGGTATCTTATGAATCGTGGGGAGTGGTTTCTATGCGGGGACCTTCTTAAGACAGCTATGCGTTGTTGTCCTTCGGCAGCCGTGTCACTAAGGCATCAGATAGAAACAGCAGTGGCCGGAATATACCTTTATAATAAAAACTATAAAGAAGCGGGGACACTGCTGCTGAAAGCTAACGAATATTTCATGGAACACCGTGATACAGTAGAATGGCTTAAGAATTGTGTGAATCTGGGTCTGTATTACTCCCGTATTCATAACAGACCAAAGGCTTTGGAATATTATGTTAAAGTCCTTTCCATTGCTCAGAAAGAAAAGAAATATGAAAATTATTACTCGATTGTATCAGGATATGCCGAAAGAGTTGAGGAAGATTCCGTAATAGGACTGTCTACCTTAGAGAAAGCTTTACATATTTCTCTTGATAATGGTTATACGTTTCTTTTAGCTTCTAATTATAACGAGTTGGCCAGTTATTACTACCGTATGGAAAATTATCATGAAGCTCTTGCGAATGCCCGTAAAGCTCTTAACTATGCCGAGCGGTTTTCGCAAGTCGATATGCAGGTTACAGCCTGCGGATTGTTGGCGGACATATATTATATCCAAAAGAATTATGTGGCCGCATACAGTATGTTATCACGTAAAACTACTATCAAAGATAAAGCTCAGGAAGACCGTGGCAGAGAATACTATGCCCATATTAACGCTATAGATTCTCTTATAAACTGGGTAAAAGTCAATGTAGCTTTACCTGATTCTGAAGACAGGGTCACGAAACCGGAGAATACATCGGATTTTAATGTGACAGGATTATGGATCGTAATAGGAGGTATTATTATAGCTATAATTGCTTTTATATTTATATTGACAAGAAAGAAAAGAGACAAGACATCACTTTTAAATAACGAGGACTATAGTCATGAAGATAAAGCTACAGATAAAACCATTGATTATACCGTTTCTGACGGAGAATTAAATGCTCTGCAACTTCAGCAGGCTGCAGCGTTAAATATGGTGGCGGAGAGTTTTAATCCGATGCTTGATAGAATTCGTAGTATGGTAAAGGATATTCCGAAGACCGGAGATACTGTGGTAGATTCGCAGATAAGAAGTCTTCTTAATTACCTTCTCCAGGCACGATTGCCTAAAAGCGATAATGCTATAGCAAAGGCTGTAAAGGAGGTTGAGGCAAAATTTACAGAGCGTCTTAGCGACACCTATCCCTCTCTTACTAAAAATGACCTTAGGATTGCCTTATATATAAGATGTGGACTTAACGTACAGGAAATAAGTGTATTATCAGGCCTTCAGACTAAGTCAGTCAATCAGGCACGTTATCGTTTACGTAAATCTCTCGGTCTTGCGCAGGAGGATAGCTTAGAAGAGTTTATAACGACATTTTAAAATTTCAGTATATTAGAGCGCACATTATTAATTGTAGATTAAATATATACTGATAATCAAATTTATAATATACTTTGGTAGATTAAAAACAGCTACATTCAGATTCTTGTAGATAATATATTAATCTGACATTTTTTATAGATTATAGGTCTTTACTTAACTTCGCGATGTGTTTAACATCAATACTTATAATATGAAGATTTCTTTACTAATGAAACAGGCATCAGGTCTTATTCCTGTATCGGTGCTGATGTCGCTTTCCTCATTTTCTGTTATGGCTACCGGTAGCACACCGGCCAATGAACTGCTTGAATCTGTCAGCAGTCAGACATATAAAGAATCTTGTCTGACTAAGAATCTGAAAAATTTCGGATTCGGGACTCCTTCATTCATGATGAAGGAAGCTTCTCATCAGCCTATGCGTGTTCAGATCAATTCTTCCGTTAAGTCAGAAGTAATTGTTGATGAAAATTTCTCTAAGTGGACAGCCGGTACTCAAAGCGAACCTTCCACTGAGATGGTTACAGATGAGCAGCTTGCAGAACTGATGGATTATACCGGCGACTGGACAGCTTTCAGAATGTATGAGGCAGGCGGTGCCGGTTATATGGGATTTGATGAGATAGGAGATGAAGGTCCCGGTTATCTCAAAAGCCCTAACTTTGACTTTAAAGATGGCGGTAACTACTGGCGTCTTATCTGCCATGTGAAAAATGTCAATAGCAACATGCAGGGACAGGCCTTACAGTTATTTGTGCTTGATGAGGCTATATCATCAATGATTTCTGCTTCTACGCAACCTATGCAGTATGAAGAATGGTGTGACTGTGAATGGGTAGGCTCAAGTTCTTCTGCCCTGACATCTTTCATGGTGCTTGGCTGGCAAGGAAAAGTATTGATTGATGGGTTCAGACTTGAAAAACTGATTTTCCCTCTCGCTACTCCGGTTATATCGGATGCAGAACTGCTTCCTGACGGCTCAGTCAAGCTCAGCTGGGAAAAAGTTGACGGAGCCACTTCTTACACCATAGAAGTGCAGCGAGGACTGGATATAATCATGACTGAAGAATACGGAGATATAGATTCCTGTATATTAAACTTTGAAATAGAGGGCGACGGTCTTTATGCTTTCCATGTCACCGCACATAACGGTGAGGATATTTCTTATCCTGGTTATAAGGCTGTAACTCTTCTTCCTCAGTATGTAGGTGCTACAGTGGCTAAAGCTGCTACTGATATTACAGAGACAGGCTTTACAGCTAATTGGGAGGCCGCTGATTTTGCTTCTGCATATCTTGTTATGCCTACAGTAACTCATACTGCTGCTGAAAATGGTGAGGACTTCTATTATCTTAACGAATTGTTCGCTAATGTACCTGAGTCTGCCGATATGTACGCACCTATTCAGATCGCGCCGCTATTAGGTCTGGAAGGTATTGATATGTACATGAGTCGTGCCGGCTGGTCAGTTGATATGGGCATATTTGTCAGACTGACTCCGGAGATGCCAATGCTTGCTCTTACAAATCAGTATGCTATGTATGGGCTTGAAGGAGCTTTGCTGTCACCTGTAACAGACTATTCTGTAGGTAATGGTAAGGTAAAGGTATCCGGTATGGCTTTATCTTCGGTAGATGATATGGTGATGCTCTGTGGCTTTGTTGATGCAGAAGGCAATCTCTATTCTTCCGAGACATTTGAAATCACTACCGAAGGTACTATGTTTGAAGTAGAGCTGACAGGTGGCCAACCCGATAGCCGTTTCGTATTCAAAATCAGTGAGACTGTCGAAGGCGGCGATATGGCTCTGATACCTATGCTTTCTGTGTCTACTGTTCTTAACGAAGGTGAAACCGTTACAGTTCCTGACGAGACAGTTCATACCGGTAAGGTTACGGAAACACGTGTGGAAGTACCTGTCAATGATTACAATAAATACTCATATTGTGTACAGGGTTACTTCTCTACCGGTTTGATGGGTGCTGTCTCTGAAGTTATAGATGTAAATGAAGGTAGCAGCGTATCAGCTTTGGAGGCTGTCGGTGAGGGTAAGGTTTACACTGCCGGTGGTATAGTAAATCTTGTTAATCCGGCAGGACTGATATGTGAGATATATACTCTTGACGGTAAGTGTGTCTACACAACTTCAGCCACAGCTTCTCAGGTACGTTTGGCCAAAGGAATGTATGTAGTCAGAATTGGTGACAAGTCATTCAAGGTACTCAACTAATGAATAAAAGACTATATAGACTATTTACGTCATGTGCTGCCATAGCTATGTCTTTGGCGGCACATGCCGCTTCTCTCAATGTAGGTTATTGCTTTGGTGAGATAGCGGAAGAGGGCATATCAAAAGTCGGTAATGCTACGATAGAAGGTGCCGTAGTGCTCTCAGAGGAAATGCTTGCTCCGTACATCGGAGCTAAAGTAACAGGAATCCGTGTCGGACTTGTCACCAATGAAGGTGTGGATAATCTGCAAGGCTGGATACGTGAGTCACTGGAGGGTGATAATCTTGATATCGCTTCCGGAGAGGCACTGACCGGCTGGAATAATATTGCTCTGAGCGGAGAAATAGTTTTAACCGGTGCTCCGGTTGTTGTCGGCTTCTCTTTTTCACAAGAGAAAGCTGTGAAGTGCATATCTGTCGTTGGTGATAATAATGACGATGCCCGCTGGATTGCTAAGAACGGTAAATGGGAACAGGCTAAAAAAGAAGGCGTGTTAAGTGTGGAGCTTGTAATCAGTTCTGACAACCTTCCCGAACATGATCTGGAGATATTATCTTTAAATACGTCATCTTTGATACCTTGCCCATACGACGAAGATATAATATTCGGAGTCAAGGTGCGTAACAGAGCGCTCACACCCGTTTCGGCCGTTGATCTGGAGTACAATCTGGCTGACGGTGAAAATGTAACAAAACATCATGATATATCCTTGGCCTATGGCGAGACAGCTACTTTGGAGCTAAATATCTCTCCTGAAAGTCTGGCTGCTGATACACCATACCTTTTGGAAGTGAAAGCAGTTTGTGAGGGCGATGATGTTCCTGAAAATAACGTTATCGAACGATATATCGGGTGGTACACCGAATGTTATGACAGAAAAGTGCTTGTCGAAGAGTTTACCACTGAACAGTGTGCAAACTGTCCGCGTGCTATCAACACCCTGAAACAATGTGAAAATGCCGGCTACGGTGACCGCATGAACGTTGTGGCTCATCATGTCGGATATTACGTAGACTGGCTTACTGTAGAAGGCGATGAAACTTATCTTTGGCTTTTTGATCCTACAGGCCAGGATGGTACTTTTGCACCGGCTGTAATGCTTGACCGTACAGTTCTTGAAGGAGTATCTGTACCGGTTAACTCAATAGGGTATTTTGTAGACTTTGAACCTGTACTCAAAAAAGCGATAGATATACCGTCTTTTGTAAACCTTGATGTTACCTGCTCATCTGAAGGTGAAAATGTACTTGACATCACTGTAGCTATGGAGCGTATGCCACTTTTTAAAGTGCTCAGTGATGATGCCAGATTAACAGTCTATTTAATAGAAGATGAGATTCCTCACCGTCACCAGGCCGGTATAAATTCTGATACTTTTACTCATTCACATGTCTATCGTGCCTGTCTGACAGATTTATGGGGCGATAGGATTGACTGGACAGATAATAAAGCTTCCAACCACTATTCCATATCACTTGATGAGAGTTGGAATCGTAATAATCTCAGTGTAATAGCTTTCGTAAATGATTACGATGCTGAAGATGTAGCAGCCTGTCAGGTGTATAACTCTGCTAATGCTCGTGTGATAAACTCCGGCATAGACCAGATTGGCACTACTGATATAGTTGATGAAAGTTATTACACTCTTTCCGGTATAAAGGTAAGTGTCCCGGCAGATGGAATATATCTACATCGTGTACGCTTCTCAGACGGTAGTGTAAAATTCGAGAAAGTTATTTTCGGCAACCGGTAATTAAACTATCTTCTGAGTATTCTTTAATCAGCTATTTGAGTGATACGGGAAGGCTTGCTTTGCTCGCCTTCCCGTATCACTATTCATCAACAGATAAATTTTATCCGTATTTAAAACTTTTTCATCTCTCCCGATGTTATAAATACAGAAAACAGATTGATAGAACAGTCAACAGTTTTCTTCGTTTCATGATGTTAGGTTAGTTAGAAAGTATTATGGAAAACACACAAGGCGCCAATCCGTGAGGACAGGCGCCTTGAACATTTTAATAGCCTATAATTTACGGCCTGATACATTAAAAGCCTGAGCTCATACATTCAGTCTCTTTTTCCTTGAAATATAAGGTAGACGACGCTAATTTTGTACCGTCAGAGAAATAATCTATGACACTAATACCTTAAAATATTTTCAATTAAATTATGAAAGCAAAGGTTAAATACGTCGTTTACGTTATTGCAATAATTGCCGTAAGTCTGTTAGGCTTAAATTATTTTAGGAGCACTCTTAATAAAGACATAACTGATAACGCTAAGGTTATCAGTAAATTTCATAATAAAGCCAAGCACGGAGAAGATATTTCGGTATTTGTTGATTTCTCAATTTCAAATGCCTATCCCAGATTCTTCGTCTATGATAACAGAAACGACTCGCTATTATCGTTATCGAAATGTGCTCACGGTTGCGGGGGCGGAAGCACAGCAGACAAACCTGTCTTTTCAAATACTCCGGGTAGTATGTGTTCAAGTTTAGGTACTTACCGTCTGCGTTGTGTTGATAAACTGCACACTATCCCCTTCCCATGCATCAGAATAGACGGGTTAAGCACTACAAACTCCAATGCAGCGGCAAGAGGCATCGTGATACACGAAGCCCCGTTTGCTGCTGACCCGGTTTCAATCGGTGTACCTATGCCTATCACTAAATACATCAGTGAAGGCTGTTTCGCAATTTCTCACGAAACATTTACCCTCCTTTGCGATCTCGTGAAGGAAAACAAATCTATCTATCTCTACGCAACAGACAACCCGATAAAACCATTATAATAATCAAGATTTCAAAGATATGGTAATTCGTATTTCAGATTGCACAGCCCTTAGGACCGCAACCTTCACGTGTGGTAGTAAACGATTCACTGGATTCTTTATTAGCCATTGAATCTTTCAGCCATTCTGAGAGTTCCGGCTCTTTCATTACACCCTGAAGTACGGAGCCGTTATCAAGCAACATATAAGGCACGAACTCAAAGTCTGTACGCGCATCTATCTCATCCTGATCATGACACACAGCCTTGACGTAGGCATCTGTCTGTAACATTCGACGCACTTCCTCTCGCTCCAAGCCTACAGTCACAGCTATTTCAGCCAGAACATTATGATCTGACAAAAGCAGATTATCCTCAAAATTAGCCTTAAACAGGTTGAAATTCAATTTCTTCAATTTACCCGGAGAGAGCCTCTGGGCCCCGAATTTCATCAACCGGTGCGCATCCATTGTATTGCAGACCTTTACCCCGGGCAGATTATATTTCAGACCTACTTTAGAAGCCATGTGTGTAATCTGCTCCATACGTGCCTCTGCAGCGGCAACATCCATATCATGACCGGACATAAAATGCTCGGTCATACTCTCAACAGGCACCCTTGGAGCCAAGGGGTCAAGCTGATATGACTTATACTCTATTTCCACCGGTTCTGAAAGTTCCATTGAACTCAGAACATTTTCAAGCATTTTCTCACCCATATAACAAAACGGGCACTGAAAATCAGACCAAACCAATATCTTCATATCATTCTCTATTTTCATTATTCCAACACTCATAATCAACCGATTGTTCCTAATTACCTCGACATAATACTACTGATAATATTATGAAAATGAAATTTCCTGACCATTCGACCGTTTAAAACCTAAACGCCTGACCCAATAGCCCCTCAGGTAGCCCAAGCTACATGATAATCTTTAGTTGTGGCTGAAAACGTATTATAAACAGAAGTCTTGGAAATCAGCGCTTCACAATTGAAACACTTTCGAATGAAACCAATAATAGACCTCTCACAAAACAAGGACTATCGCAATTGGGTTAAGGAACTCAAACAACGATACCTTTCTGCTCGTCTAAAAGCTTCAATAGATGCCAATCGTACACTACTTGAGTATTATTGGCACTTAGGACGCGACATTGCAGACAAACAATATGCCAACACTTACGGCTCCGGATTTTACAAAACATTAAGTCATGATTTGAGATCAGAAATGCCTGAGGAGAAAGGCTTTTCTGAAAGAAATCTCAGGAATATGTATGACTTTTATCGCACATACAATCAGATTATTGAGAATTTGCAGCAGGCTGCTGCAAATTCTTCCGAGCCAAATCGTCAGCACCCTGCTGACGATTTACTGAGAGAAATTTGTTCTATTCCTTGGGATCATCAATGCCGAATCGTATCTAAATGCAAGAAAAATCCTCATAAAGCTCTTTTCTTTGTCCGAAAGGTCATCGAAAATAGCTGGGGGCGCGATATGTTGCTGAATTTTCTCAGTACAGATTTATACGAACGTCAAGCGAAAGCTATTACCAACTTCAGTAAAACACTCCCTGCCTTACAAAGCGACCTTGCCCAGCAGACAACCAAAGATCCTTACGTGTTTAATTTCCTGACCATGACGGAGGATTACAATGAGCGGGAACTGGAAGATGCGCTTGTCGCCAACGTAACCAAATTCCTTGTGGAGTTAGGCACCGGATTCGCCTATATGGGGAGACAGTATCGTATGCACGTAGGCGAAAAAGAAATTTTCATTGACCTTCTGTTTTACAATACCCGCATCCACGCCTATTGCTGCATTGAATTGAAGA
>CAMWKC010000076.1 GCA_947174735.1 uncultured Porphyromonadaceae bacterium | reverse complement strand
CCCCCCCTCATTTTTTTTTACATCAAGTACACTCCTTACGCTATGCTCAGGAGTCTCGTGGGCTAGGTGTTGTGTATAAGAGACAGGCGTATGTTTCCCAATCGATATTCTGGAGAATATAGGGAATAAGATACCTCACACGCTTTACAGCCAAATCAGCTTCATTGTCGGTCGCTAATTTTACCTGACGGTTAAATTCATCAATAGTAACTGCATCAAGTTCTTCGACAGTTATCGGCCGGACATCTCGATGTATGATATTATTGAAATAGACCGAAGGTATCTCCTGTTCTTGACAGTTATGATCAGATTGATTCATAGGGTATTTTGATTGTCAAATGTCTAAGACACTTAAATTTGAACACAAATTTAGCCATCATTATTTTTTATATGAAGTTCGAGGAGATGTTATTGAGCATAAACTTCAGTAAAGTAAATGCATAAACTTACGATTAAAACGATAGTGAGCTTTTACAATTCTTATTAAAAAGCAATAAAAACAGTAAATTATTACAGGATAAATATTTTTTAGCGCAATGATTGTTAATAAGACAACATTAGTATAGATAAAAATATGAGCAACATGAAAAAGATGATTAACTTATCCGTGCTGCTTTGTATACTTGTAGGATGCAGCAAACTAACAGTAAACAATTCCTCCGTTATTAACTTTGACCTGAATCGCTTTTTAGGTAACTGGTATGAAATTGCACGTTTCGACCATAAATTTGAGCGCGGTATGGAACAGACCAAGGCAAGCTACGTTCTTCGTGAAGATGGAAAGGTTGATGTACTGAATACGGGAATAAAAAATGGAAAATATTCTGAAGCAAAGGGCGTTGCCAAGCTTACAGACATACCCTCTCTGCTTCGTGTTTCATTCTGGGGACCTTTTTACTCCGACTATCGTATCATGCTCATTGATGATGACTATAAATACGCTCTTGTAGGAAGCGGTAGCGATGACTATCTGTGGATTTTATCACGCACTCCGCAAATCTCCGATGAAATAAAGACTCAGATTCTGACTGAAGCAAAAAGACGAGGATATGATACTGATAAATTAATCTGGGTAAAACAGTAGTTCTTTCTTCGGTCAACTGACAGAGAAAATCTATTTTAGTAAAAAGATTACTTTATCTGAGCCTATATATTAATGGCCAAACAAAATCAAATTTTGTTTGGCCATATTTTAACAGACTATTCTTTATGATAGGAGTTGTTCTTATTTGAAAGCTTTAAAATTGAAGACAGGACGTATCCATGCAGTTATATCTACGGTCGGTGTGATGTTGGAGATTATTTCCGATGCGAGTTTATAAACCATAGGCGATTCATCGCGTGTATAGTCGTTGACAGATTCTGAGTAAATACCACTCATGGAAGTTTTGAAATCTGCCAGTGAAATCTTCTCGTAAGCCTGTGTACGGCTCATCACTCTGCCGGCTCCGTGCGGTGCTGAACAATTCCAGTCCGGATTGCCTTTACCGGAGCAAATAAGCGATCCGTCACGCATGTTCAGCGGAATAATGCAACGTTCTCCCTCAGCAGCGGAAATAGCGCCTTTGCGTATGATATTATCATCGCTTATATAATTATGTACAGATTCAAACTCCTCAATCACCTTAACTTCCGGAAAGAATTTAAGCAATAGCAGTGAAATAAGCCTACGATTAAGCACAGCCCAACGTTGACAAATACGCATATCATGTAGATACTGTTCGCGTCCCTCACCTTCGAGATAACACAATTCCTTGTCCAAAGATGGCTCTTTCATCTTTTGTTCTCGGTGCATCTTTCGTATCACACTCTGAATTTCAGAACGACGTCCGGCAGCTTTATATTCTTCTATAGTCTGTCTGACAGTCCGGTCAAATTCATCAGTTCCTGCAGTCAGATGTCTGATAGCACGAGCCTGATATATTTCGGCTACCTGTTTACCGAGATTACGCGAACCTGTATGTATAACGAGATATAAATTGTCCGCCTTATCTTTATCAAGTTCGATAAAGTGATTGCCGCCGCCGAGCGAACCGATTGACTTGTTGATACGGTCGCTGTTTTTTAGTTCGCGGTAACAGAAAAGCTGTGTAACAAGAGCTTTAGCTTCACGATAGATTTCCATTTCTTCCCTCACTAACGGACGAAAACCATATTTCTCCTCGCGTATATGTACTCCTGACGGTACGTTGGCAAGAATATGTTCATGGAACGAATGAAAGTCTGTTTCCTCAACTTTACCGAGATTAAGTACCCTCATACCGCAGCCTATATCCACACCGACAATATTCGGTATAACCATCTCACCGAGGTCGCCGGTAAATCCTATCACACAGCCGGCTCCGGTATGCACGTCTGGCATAATACGGATTTTCTTATCGGAGAATACATTGACTGAAAGGAGCTTCTTAATCTGTACCAAAGCACTCTCTTCTATATTGTCTGTGAAAATCTTCACATTATATCCTTCTATTGTCATCATAATTTTAATGTATTGAAAGTTTTTACGATGCAAAGTTAGAAGGCTCCTACGCACTGAATCCGCGTAACTGAATTTATTTGTAAAGACAGAGACAATTTTCGTAAATATTTACCAACTCTTTTGTCAGGAACTCCGGCGACAGTACTTTTATAGAATCACCGAAAGAAAGAAGACGTTTTATAAGTTCATAGTTTATTACTACTTCTATCTCAAAATCCATCGAACCGTCGTTACGACGCGGACATACCAATTGTTGCGAGCTGTGTAAAGGTTTGGTAAGAATATAATCCGCCTGTTCACGAAAAGCAGTGAAGCGTATTTTAGCTTTCTTAAGTCCGGCATGTTTGGTTACTCCCAATACATCTACAAAGAAATTTTCTCCGAACTCCGGGTTATCCTTATAAGTAATATCACGACAAGGTCTGAAAGAAACTATACGGTCAAGAGCAAGATTATACAGCTTCATATCCTTTTCACGTGAACCGAATAGAAACCAGCGGTTACGGTATTCCTTCAGTAGATACGGATGGAGAATAAATTCTTTCGGATGCCGGGCCTGAAAAGACTGGTACGATACACAGATGACCGTTCGTGAAGCAATCATATCATAAAGCGGACTGAGAAATTCAAGACCTTTCAGATTGGCATTGCGCTCAAAATCCACTATCGGGCGCCGTGAAGTATAAGCTACATGGTCACGCAGCCGGTTGATAACATCAGCCATCTCATGAAACCGGTCAAATTCATCAAACTGTCTCAATAGCTCGATACTGCGATTAAGTAATTCAAGTTCATGCTCTGACAGCGGTCGGTTACTGATAGAATAATCCGGGTCCGAATAACGGTAATACTTCCTGTCATATACTTCTATCGGTGCTTCATAACCCAAACGGTCGGAACGCATCATCTGTATGTCAAACTGTACAGTACGTACACTTACCGTTTCTGCCTTACCTTCATACTCATAAAGAGCATCCGAACAGGCGTCAACTAAATCCTGCAAAGTCCAGCGACGGCCTGTATTACGCAGGCATCTGTCAATAGTACGATACCGAAGCAAAGCATTCTTATTCTGAGCCATAGTGTAAACTTTTTCACAAATTTATCGAAAACTCCCTATCCGGACAAACATATTTCTGAAACAGTAAGTTTCTTTGAGTACTTTATGGCAAAGAAATCAGGCGGGGTGTACCGGTAATGACCGGCACACCCCGCTTTCTCAATTTATGCTACAAACGTTTCTATCAATCAGAAATTTGGTCAGCGTACAATTACTTTAGTGCTTCTATTGCCTGCCTTGACTACGTATATACCTTTTTCCATCGGAACAACCATTTCCTGCCGGTCAAGGTTACCGTTATACAAAGTCTTGCCATCAAGTGAAGAGATGGTGACAGCACAGTTTTCAAAGCCTTTGAAACAAATGTTACCGAGGCCACCGATAATAGACTGAGTCATAGAAATGGATTCAACGCCCACATTATTACCCGTTACTTCTACTTCATCAATATATACGAGCTTGTCGATAGTTTCAAACTCAACCATCAGATAAACCTGAACCCAATCTTTGTCTATAAGTTCAGACGGCAGAGTGAACGTATATGTAGCAAGGCCATAATTATCGGAAGTCTCAATAGTACCGATTTCAAAGTTATCAGAACCATAATACTGTCCTACAAGAGTAATCTTAGGCATCTGAGGTCCGTTAAGAACCGTAAGTGATAAAGTTACTTCTTCACTGCCTTTCGTAGTGAAACGCGGGAATCCGAGCATACCACGAGAGTTATCGCTCCAAGTTGAGCCTACCAGTCCGATTTTATCATACGCGAATCCATCATCAATATATGAAAGATACCAGAAATACCATTGCTGGTCATTATATGATGAGTCAGGAGCATACGGCAGCCATGGTTGATAAGTAGGCACTCCTAAATAAGCCGCTTCATCAAACTCTTCACGCATCGGTAATGTGTAGGGAGTTCCAAGGACAGTAGCTATAACCACAATATTACTGTTAGAGCCTGCGATATTTTTACTTCCTACACCTAATTGTACTAAGCTCTGCGAATCGGACGGATCAGCGGTATATGTAAACGATGTGCCTTCAACGTTCTCGGCATAAATCTGCCAGTATGTACCTGCAAATCCCTCTTCTAAACGGTAGATGTCGAATGTCACTTCTTCAGGATTAATGTAACCTCCATCCTGACCTTCTGTCGGGCGATCCCATTCAAGAGTAACACTCATCATGTCAGCAGAAGGTGTACCAGTCAGATTAGAGACCTCAGCCGGTATAGCAACTCCGGTGAATACCTCTACCTCTGTCGGCTGACCATTAGTATCACCGTCAGAAACAGTGATAGTCAACTTATTATTACCCTGAACAGTAGTTATCTTAGCAGATACGCTCTCACCCGGTTTGCCCTTAACTATAGCCTCGTCAACATCAGAAACGACTTTTGCTGATAACTCGGTATCTGTCGGTAAGGCTTCTCCGTTAATCTTCTTTTCGGGCATAGTGAAGCTGACAGTTGCTTCAAGTTTACCTTCCGGGGCAGCCTCAACATTAATATTATCAACAGTGCCGGGAGAAATAGGTAGAATATTATCATCTGTTATTCTGAAATTCATACCAAGAACACCAAGCTGCCATTCAGACGACGTGCAATGTAACGCTACATAATATGCACCGGGCTTAGGAACCTGCATAAATCCGAAATGATTGGTAGGAGTAGGTGTAGGCGTAAATTCATTAATAACGGTTGCGATAACGCCATCCGGTGTTGCAGTCTCACATAACACGACCTCTACAAACTCCTCAGTGCAATATTCATCCCATGTAAATGCATCAAATGAGAAAGTATAGAGATGGTCAGCGTTTTCAGCCTTAAATGCGGGTAAGAAGAGCCAGCTATCCTGCTGCACATCTGACTGACCTGAGCATACTGCTGTGCCTTCCATAATATCTACATAATACCATCCATTACCCTTGATTACCTTCTGAGTCATCAACTGGAATTCCTCATAAGTAGGTGCAAGATATACAGGAAGTTCCATTGGGGCACCTGCCGGAACGACGTTTGATGCTCCCGATATCTCACTTTCCATTCCGTTGCAGACAGCTCTCACTGTAGCAGAATATAGACTGATGGGCTTGTCTGCCGGCAGGCTGACAGGTAAAGAGGTCTCCTTTGTGGAGCCGACTTTTTCGTCGTTAATGTAGACTTCATAAGTCATGGCCTCTAAGTCAAGATAGGCATTATGAACGCCGCGTGTTACTGCCTCCCACGTTACTTCAGTATCGGTCAATACTACATTCTGTGGAGCGAGAGGAGTATCATTGCCTATATAGCTACGGGTTGAAACAAGAGAACTGGTTACTCCGTCTACTGATACTGTCATGCCGAAAGTGTGCATGGCATCGGTAAGATTAACATATTTTACTTTAACCTCGCTGCCCGGCTGCGCTTCTCCCTTAGTATATTCTTTTCCGTCAAGATATGCCGTATATTCCAAACTGCCTTCTATTGCCTGGCCTGTTAAGGTAGTAGTGGGTGTCATGAAAGAAACTGTACCGTCAGTCTCGCCGTCAACAAACTGAATTCCTACTACTGTCGGGCGCATCGGACGTTTTGGATTAAGTTTGTCGTCCATGCAGAACAGGGCTGCAAATGTTTCTCCTGCAGAGAAGTTTTTGTATATATCTACTGTCTGTGTATCCACATCAATACGTGCCATTGATGCGGTACCGTCAGCTTGTATAAGATTCCAATAATATTTATCCTCCGATGGATTGTATGCAAGGCCGGTGACATAATTACCGTAGTCTTCTATAGGAAGTTTAAACAATACTGTCTGATTTCCTTTCGAATCAATTGAGACAAATTCATGGGCAGCATTGATACCGTAAAGAGCATCCTCATATTTATTGTAACACAAGGAAGAGCAAAACTCTGAAAATGGAACATCACATACTTTTGTGAAAATTTCGGGTGCTTTTGATTCAGAGTACATGAAGACACGAGATGACCCAAACTGGCCGTAACCATATATAAGATTTTCCGCCTCATTATATGCTGCCACCTGCATTACTACCGTAACGTCTTCCTGCTCGAGGGGTACTTCAAATTCATCGACAATTTCCCCAGATGCCAGATCATACTCCACATAGACATTATTCCAAAGCTGACCGTACATAAGCTGGTATGCAAAGCCGCAAACTTTGTTATTATATATCCATGCTGTCTGAAGCGAAACCTGATTTTCCTCGTAAAAGGCATCTGCCCATTTTAGATTGATACCGTCAGGTTCAAACTCATACAATCCGCGTGCCATTGAAAAATCAGTGGCGTAATTCATCCAGCCGAGTAACTCAGCTCCTGTAGATGTAATACGGTGCGGTGATTGGTTAAGGCCGGCTCCGCGGAGAGTGACCCGTGTGTTCTGACGGATTGCCGTCAGTGGAATTGCGTCGTTAGCAGACCGCATCTGCACCGGCGTATTGAGAACCTTTCCCTCCGCACGCTGGGCATGCGCTTCTTTCTGGGTTGGCGTCTCAAAAGCTCCGAGTCCGATAGTGGCAGCAGCCACTGTAGTCAACAGTAAAAATTGTCTCTTCATAATGCTTTGAGATAGGTTAAATTGTGCGTTACAAAATTAGTATATTAGACCTCGTTCAAAGCACTAATCTATGATAATTTGGTCTAAATTTATGTATTAATACATGATTTTAGACATTTTTTTAGCTATAATTACATCAATAAACTGGATTTCATTATGTATTATCAGCTCTTTTGGCCTGCCGGTGATACTCGGAAGGAGAAAGTCCGGTAGCTTTTTTAAAGAGTGATGAAAAGCCTGTTCGCGACCGATAACCTACACTCTCAGCTATTGCCTCCACGGTATAGTTACCGTATTTGTCGGTATTCTGGAAGCGCAGACATGCTTCCCGGAGGCGGTATTCATTAAGGAACTGAGAGAAGTTGGACCCGTACTTCATGTTTATTACTTGCGACACTACTCTCGGTTTTGAGTCGGCAAGAACTGAGAGTCGCTCAAGTGTGAAATCGGGCAGGAATACCTCTCCTCCCTTCTCCATTATTTCCACAATGCGCGAATAAAGTATTTCAGCCTCCGCATCGGTAATGGTATTACGCTGAAACGGCTTTGTGGATGTGTCTGTAGTCATCAATCTTTCAAGTTCGTCCTGAAGTTGTTTCTCTCTTATATGAAATTGGCGCTGTTCATCTATCATCTCCACATTCTTTCTGTAAAGCTGCGCCGATTTATTTCTCAGCCGGATGTAAGCCCATACTGCCACTCCTATCAGTGCAAGTAGCAACAATAGTGCCACTACTGCGGCTGTCAATTGCATACGTTGGATACGGTTCTTTCCTGAAAGGGAAATAACTTCTTGGTTTACCCTTTCTATCTTACTGATAAATTCCTTCTCCCCTACTTCATATAGTTTATTATCGTTGGAGACTGTCTCCTTCCCTTTTAGATAAAGATAATGATACTTATCCACCGAATCAGGCATATTTAAGGCCTTATAGTATTTCATATACTGGTCATAGAGATCAAGTGCAAAATCCGGATTGCTCTTTATCAACGGGTCGTATATTCGCAACATGGAAAGTGCATCATCATAGCGTTGTGTCTTAATATAAAGCTCAGTCAAGGCGGAAAGTATGGATAGTCTTTGGCGCTCGCTATAATGGCTGTCACCGCTTCCGATGGCGTTTGTATGATTATTTTCAATCATTGTTTCCACTTTATAAAGAGAGGCAAGAATAGAGTTCTCAGCATTGTCATAGTTATTCTTCGCCCAATATCTTACCCCTTTCACAAAGTCATTAGCGATTTCTATACTTGGAGAAGTATCTTTGAATGGATAGGAAACAAAATCAGTCAATTGCCGGGAAAATACAGTATCAGGTTGATTGGCATACGATAGTATGGCCATATCAAAGGCAATTATTGGAAGCAACTCCTCATTATTGTCTGCAATAGCGGCTTCCCAAGCATCCGCCACGTAAGACATTCCGTTATAGGTAGAACCCGGAAATGCCATTTTATTAATTTCCCAAAGGTTCGCAAGATTAATATAGGTATAAGGTAACCAATACTTCACACCATTTTCTTCTGCAAGCTCTCGTGCAAGGGAAAGATATTTATAGGCCATGTCATATTCAAAGAAAGACACCAGATAAAGAGTACCGACATGATGCATTGCCTCTACTACCTGTGCTATATCGGGAGCCGTACCATACGAATTTTGATAATATCGGTTGATTACGATGCTAAATGCGGCAAATGACTGTGCATGAGTATAGCGGTCACCGAGGAGTGTCTCCCCTACTTTAATTAGTTC
>CAMWKC010000075.1 GCA_947174735.1 uncultured Porphyromonadaceae bacterium | reverse complement strand
TAAAACAAAAGTTTTGAAAAGGTTGAATTATTTGTTGGTCTATGAAAAAAGATAACAGGCGAGCCCGGAGAGCTATTCGGTGTTGTCCGTGTTAGTTCAATCTCAATAGTAAAAGTTAAAATGCTAAAAAAGAGATTAATTAAAACTAATTAAGGAAAGATATGAGAATGAAGGAGAGGATATTAATGTAATTTTGCATTACATCAGTAATAGAAATAAAATATGCAGCTCCAGCTAAAATTGTATGTTATTATAATTCTGATGTCTGCCTTTACCGGTTTCAGGTTAGACGGACAGACACGTACTCCTGTTGTGGCTGATTCAGCTACACGTATGCCATTGCCGGGCGCATCGTTGTTCGACTGTCAGGGTCATGGTGCAGGCGTCTGTAATGCTAACGGTCGGATGCCTTATATTTCACCTTCATGTTATCCTGTTACGGTCCGTTGCTTAGGTTTCAAAGAGAAAACAGTGACAGGTGAGAGTATGGATACTGTATTTCTACAAGAGAGTCTGACAGAACTGCCGGAGGTAATCGTTGAAACTAAACAGCATAAAATTTTGCATCTGTTAGGTTATGTGCGCGAATATTCCACATTGACCACTTATACTGATACAGTATTTCTCTTTCGGGAGAAGATGGTTGATTATATGCTGACACCGGATAAAAAGACACGGTTCAAAGGCTGGTTATACCCGAGAGTTCTGAAAAGTAAATCCTATTACCGTTTTACAGATACTAAAGGTTTGGATAGTGTCAGCAATGAGTGTAATCATCATTTTTCATGGTCAGATTGGATAGGAATTACATCATTATCTCAGTTGCCTTCAAGTCTTAGAGGAGCTGAATACGGCACTGATACCCTGTGTGGGAGATATAGTCCTACGGAGATATGGATAAGAAACCGGGACAAAGTTACCATTGACATTAACGTACTGGCAGATACGACAAGCAGAAAATGGGTACCTAATTTATCAGCTTTCTTTAAAGATTATCTTGATTTTGAGAATTTCAGAGTTCGATTTAATTATGATAATGTAGTTAAGGATGCTATTTCTCCTATGGAGTTGACAGGCTATTCATTTAGTATCGAATCTGAAGGCCGGGGACGGGATATGTTCAGATTCAATCGTCCTGACGAACCTTTTTTCGTAAGTACATACGCCGAAGTCTATATAATAGATAAAGAATATATTACTCTCAAAGAGGCTAAGAAATGGGTAGGAGCCAGATTCAATACAGATGATATAGAAATATATGAACCTATGGAAGCGCCTGAGCTCCAGCCGTATGTTTTGGCACTTATAGGACGTGTCGAAGGCGTGGATCCGCATGAAATCCGACTGAAACTTACTCCTGATCACAGACTTGCAGAAGGAAAATTCGTCAGACGTAACTTAGGTTATCGGGCGCTTCAGCTTTTGAAAGATCTGACAGGTATCACTGCGATAAGAGCACACAGAAATATGAACAACCGCTGGAAAGATTTTAAGAAAGAACATATACAAAAAATCAATAATCAGAATAAGGAGAAGTAAAGTCGGAGTATAAAACAAGTGATTCAATGTTCGTCAGCGCATTTCGTCCGAAAACACCGGTATAATGTCCGGCTCAAAATAATCAGTGAAGGCGAAGGCGCGTGCCGGGGCGGTCTTTAGCTTTGGGATTGAGGGCGCGGAGAGCAGCAAGAGTGATGCCGAAGCGTTGCGAAAGGCTGTGCATGTTCTCGTCGGTGCCTATAGTAGCGGAATCAATGTCGTCAGGAGCATTATCGAGTTTGGGTTGGAGGTAAACTTCCTGCCAGGCGCGTATCTCGCCGTCGGTGTCGACATCGTTGTAAGACATGAGCTGCCTTGCATCGACACTAAACTCAGCCGCTATATGAGAGTAAGTATCGCCCGGAACGGCTACTACATAGTGCAGACCTCGCGAACGGCATACGGGATGTGAAGCTATCAGTGTCTGGCGTATAAATTCAATTGTTTCGTCAGTCAGACGTCCGGCTTCGGTGTCAAAGCGATAAAGAGAGTACCGTTCTATGATTGTGATAAGACGGTCGGCATAATGCGGATCTGTAGCATAACCACAACGGCTCAGACCTGTGGCCCAGCCACGGTAATCGGTACATTCAAGCGAAAAAAGCTCGCGGTAACGTTTGCCTGTCAGAAAGACAGAATGGTCTTCGAAACTCTCACCGGCCGAATCATAGACACGGAAACATTCATCAGCCGCATCGTCGTCACGTAGCATCGAGGCACCCTTCCATGAAGCGTGACACTTTATACCGAAATGATTATTACCCTCACGGGCAAGTGTCGAACGTCCTGCGGCACTCTCAAGCAATCCTTGTGCGAGAGTTATGGAGGCAGGTATACCGTATGCGCACTGCTGTTCGACAGCCATGTCGCCGTAGGTATCTATATAATCGGTGTAGGAATCAGCATACACTGCCACGCGGCAGCACAGCACCAGTAAAGCGCTCAGAAATAGTCGTATCACGGTTACAGTAGGATTTACGCTGCAAAATTACAAAAATTTCAGCTACCTTATTAATCCTATCAAACTAAATTCTTCCGCTTCTTGCAAATATGGCAGCAAACAACTATATTTGCCTTCCAATCTAAACCAATCTGTTAAAATCAACGTTAAGGCCATAACAACCCCTGTCAGAAAACCAGACTATGAAGACCTTCAATATCACCACTCTTGTCAAGGAGGTTCAGCCCGATGAGCTGGACTCCGCCGACCGTGAGCTTATAGAGGCGGCAAAACAAGCCACCGCGCGTAGTTATGCCCCCTATTCAAAATTTCATGTAGGTGCAGCCATACGCATGGCTGACGGACGCATAGTCACAGGATCGAATCAGGAAAACGCAGCTTATCCTTCCGGTACCTGCGCCGAACGTACAGCCGCTTACTGGGCATCTTCCCAATATCCGGGCATGGCAATGAAGAAGATTGCCATAGCTGCATGGACCCGTCAGGGTCATGATAGTACCACCCCCGACGCAGACTGCTTTCAAGCTATGCCTATTAGTCCGTGCGGTGCCTGTCGTCAGGCCTTGCTTGAATACGAAACTCTGTATGGCCCTATCGAAGTGCTGCTCTACGGAGCTGACAAGACATACGTTCTCCCATCAATAAAATCGCTTCTGCCATTCAGCTTCACCGAATTCTAAAATTATAAACTATGAAAATACATCTACCCTATACAGCCGCATGGCTGGCCGGACTCGCCGCAGTGTGTACGTTAGGTCTGAGTTCATGCGTAGTCGATAATAGCTGGTCGCCTGCTCCGCCTCCCGGCTGGAACGTATTCTATGATCCCGATCTTAACGGCTGTTGGCAACTTATCGATGCCAACTCAATGGCCGTAGGAGGCTATGACATCAACTATATGGAGTTCGAAGGTAACGGTTACGGTTATTATTACTACTATGACCGCGGCTATCAGACTGAAGAGCGTTTTGCTTACTATTGTCAGCTCAGTGGTACGGCAGGGGCCTCAGGCTATCAGCTCAATATACAGTACGAGTATGACTCACCCGTGACGATGAGTTACTGGTTTACGGGCAACCGACTGTGGATGCAGTGGTGGGCTAACGGCTATACCAATACATACGTCTATCAGCGTATACCTCATATTCCATGGTAATATACCTACCGTTATAGCGTATAAAAAATATTACCGGGCAGTAAAAAAAGTACTTTTTACATTTGCACACATCTCTCCTATTTCTTACCTTTGTAGCAGAGAGCCTCCGATAGAGACTACCGGAGGCTCTCTGCTACTTATTATATAGTAGCTCAAATTACTAATTACTCAACTAAACCTGACTCTATGAGAAAAAATTTATCTTTCTTGGCTGTCGCCATGATGATAGGAAGTTATGCACAGGCTTCCAGTCTGTCGGTAGACTTCTCTCAGATGACCGAAGCGGAGTTCGCTACCTGGTGTGTGCTCGACGCTAACGAAGACGAGAAAACATGGGTCTTCAGTGAAGATGCTGTGCCGTCACGTGTGTATTACACTTATCATTCCACCAATATGGCTGATGACTGGTTGTTTACTCCAACTGTTACAGCTGACGAAGCTGGAACTTATCTTGTAGCCTACACTATCTACGGATCTTCATACGGTGAGGCTCTTGAGGTGTGGACAGGTAACGGTGCAACGCCCGATGCTATGTCACAGCTGCAAGCCACGTATGAGAATATCGGTGCCGAACATGCAAGCTATTATTTCATGCTTGACCTTGCCGCCGGCCAGGAACTCACTGCAGGCTTCCACTGTATCAGTAACCCTGACAAATTCCGCCTGTATATTGAAAATCTCGAAATAAAGCCTGTCAGCAATCCTGTTGACCTGCGCGTCAGCAGTGTACTGACGCCTGTCACCGGCGAAGGTCTTGGCCAGGAAACCGTATCAGTCGAAGTCAGCAATATAGGTCTGGTTAATGTCGATGGTTTTGATATCTGCTATACTGTGAATGATGAACAGCTTACACGTGAACATGCCGACATAGCTCTCGCTGTAGGTGAAACCGCCACATATACATTCGCAGCACCTGCCGACCTGAGCGGTTCGCGTATGAAATATGAGATTAAGGCATGGACCGAACATCCGGACGACTTTATGCCTGCCAACAATGCTTCTTCAATAACTGTCAAGCATATCGGTCCTGCTTCTATACCCTATTTCAACGGCTTCGAGGACCCCGAAGAAACTGAAGACTTCACTTATCTCAATCTTAATGAAGACGAAGGTTACTGGCATATAGCTACAAACGACTGGATGATACACTTCTCGCGTACCGGTGATCGCTGTCTGGGTTACAACTATGACAATAATAATGATGCCGATGACTGGGCATTCCTCGATGGAGTGACAATGCAGCCGGGCTTCTATGTGCTCAAGTACTGGTACAGTGCTACTGAGGGACATCCCGAACGTCTGCGTGTAGCTTATGGTAACGCTCCGACTGCCGAAGCTATGGAAGGTAATACTCTTGCCGACTATAACCCCGTAATGAACAGCCATTATCAGGAAGGTATACATATCTTCGAGGTTAAGGAAGAAAGTAACATTCACATCGGTTTCTACTGTTACAGCAATAAGGACGAAAACTGGTTGCTTATTGACGACGTAAGTATCGATCGTGTAGATCCGACACGTGCCGATCTTATACTTGTGGATGTCTCTAAGCCCGGTACATACTGGCGTAATAACGATAATGACGAGGCAGTAGCTACTGTACAGAGTGTCAGCATGGTTGATGCTGACGCACGGCTTGTGGCATACATCGACGATGAAGAAGCCGGCGCTACTCCTTTCACTATCCGCGCACAGGAAATAATGACAGTGACCGTACCCGGTATCTATGCTAATGTAGCTCCCGGCAGCCATACGCTCAGACTGGAAGTCGAGTATGCCGACGATAGCAACCCGAACAATAACATTTCTGAACAGACGGTACAGGTGCTCGGTGAAGCCACAATGATATGGGACTTCGAGGATGGCGAACTTCCTGAAGAATTCACATATCGTGCCGAGGACACACGCGAAATCCATCCTGATGCCGGCGAGGAATTCAACGAAGACGGTTGGGGTATCTTCAATATACAGCACTATCTGCTCGGCCACCACGCTCTTGCTTGCTGCACATGGTTCACCGAACCCGGTTATGTGGAGCGCTGGCTTGTGATGCCGCGTATGCACGTCAACGGTGACAGCCACTTCGCATGGGAAGCCAACTCAATCAGCCCTCTTTATCATGAACAGTACCGTGTATGTGTATCAGCCGGTGAAGATAAATGGTGGGATTACAACGAGGCTCTTGCCATCGACGATGAAGATGAATACGTAGCTACCCGAGGTATCGACCTCTCGCAGTATGCCGGTCAGGACATTTACGTAGGCTTCAAGATCATTACCCGTAATGGCGAAGCTCTGCTGCTTGACAACCTTTCATTCTACGGTGATGTCATGCTTTATGACGAATACATAGAAACAGGCGTCGAAACTATAGGTGACAACGGCGACGGTAAGGCACACTGGTATAACATGGCAGGTCTCGAAGTAGACGCCGATAGCGCACCTGCAGGTGTTTATGTGGTACTACGCAACGGTAAAGCCACTAAGGTAATCAAACGTTGATACGTCTGACTACATAACATGATATATAAGGGACCGCAGCACTCAGACAGTGCTGCGGTCCCTTATATATCATAAAAACATCTGTCCGGAAAGACTGAAAAGTCGGCGAATCAGGAAATATGATTAAATTTGCACTCAGAAATCAATCATAGAATTAGAAATGTCATTGAAATGCGGTATAGTGGGTCTGCCTAACGTAGGTAAATCGACCCTGTTCAACTGTCTTAGCAACGCCAAGGCCCAATCGGCCAATTTTCCTTTCTGTACAATCGAACCTAACGTCGGTGTCATCACTGTGCCTGACGAACGTCTCAACCGTCTGGTAGAGATATGCAGTCCCCGTTCGGTAGTACCTGCAACAGTCGAGATCGTCGATATAGCAGGCCTCGTCAAGGGCGCCTCAAAGGGTGAGGGTCTCGGCAATAAGTTTCTTGCCAACATACGTGAAACGGATGCCATTCTACACGTGCTCCGTTGCTTTGATGATGACAACATAACTCACGTCGACACGACAGTCGATCCGGTACGCGATATGGAGATAATCAATTATGAGCTCCAGATAAAAGATCTTGAGACTGTAGAAAACCGACTGGCAAAAACGCTGAAGGCTGCTCAGACCGGCGACAAGACAGCCCGTATACAGGCCGATGTGTTGTCAGCCTATAAGGAAGCTCTCGAACAGGGACGTCCGGCACGCAGCGTGCAATTTGAGACCAAAGACGAACAGCGCTTTGCCCGTGACTTGTTCCTGCTTACCAACAAACCGGTGCTGTATGTCTGTAATGTCGATGACGACTCCGCTGTCAAAGGCAATCATTACGTAGATGAAGTACGTAAAGCTATAGAAGGTACAGACGCCAGCCTGATGATAGTGGCTGCCAAGACCGAGAGCGAAATAGCCGAACTCGACACATACGAAGAGCGTCAGGAATTTCTTGAAGAAATCGGCCTGAGCGAGAGCGGTGTTGCACGCCTTATACGTGCCGCCTACAATCTGCTTGACCTTCAGACTTACTTCACCGCCGGACCTGATGAATGTCGTGCATGGACATTTATGCGTGGTACTAAGGCTCCGCAGGCAGCCGGTATTATACACACCGACTTTGAAAAGGGCTTTATCCGTGCCGAGGTAATAAAATACGACGATTTTGTCAAGCTTGGGTCAGAGACAGCGGTTAAGGAAGCCGGCAAGATGTCGGTTGAAGGCAAGGAATATGTAGTGCAGGACGGTGATATAATGCACTTCCGGTTCAATGTCTGAAACCGGATTTTCGGTTGATTCCAAGGCTGGATAAAGAACGGCTAAATGAACTATTATCAGGCGTGAGGCGTTTAAAACGGTGAGATGCCGCACACTGTAGCTGCGTCCATATAATGTATAACCTTATCAACACATAGAAATTATGGACAACGGTAAAAAGAAATTATATATAGTAAGTTTCGGCGATTCGGAGAAATATCGTCTTGTCTTGAAAGAAGATGATTCCGAGACACTGGAGAATGTGGAAAAGAAACTGGATTCTTATCTGCGTGATAAATTTCCTGGTGATAGCTTCGCCTATTTCACTTCGCCTAAGGTTACCGAAGTAGCATGGGAACACCGAGATCGCTACGAGACTTATCCCGAACTCGATGATAAAGCTATTGAAAACATAAAGGCTGTACTCGTTAAGGAAGTGAAAGACCGTGACGATATGCAACAGCTCAACTCAGACGCTCCTTACGATAACACCGGGGACGGTGTAGGTACACTCTGATGCAGTAAGCTTATAAAAGCGGTCCCTTCCGGAATTTTCCGGAAGGGACCGCTTTTATAAGCTTACTGCATCAGTTCTTTTTGAGATTAATGTTCTGCTGCTCTTTAAGCAGGTCACGTATCTGGGTAAGCAGAACTTCTTCCTTGGTAGGTTCGGGAGCCGGTGACTCAGGTGTGGGTTCTTCTTCTTTTTTCTTCAGCTTCATAACTATGCGCAGAGCCACAAAGATACTGAAAGCAATGATAAAGAAGTCAACAACATTTTGGATAAATATACCGTAGTTGATAGCTACTTCCTCAACAGCAGCCACGCCTTCGGCAGCCTCACGACCCTCAGTAATGACATACTTCAGATTCTTGTAACCGTCACCACCGGTACAGATTGAGATTACCGGCATGATAATATCGTTAACCAATGACGATACGATCTTACCGAAAGCACCACCTACGATTACACCGACAGCCATGTCGATGACGTTGCCTTTAATGGCGAACTCTTTGAAATCCTGCAAAAATTTACCCATATCGGATAGTAAAAATAAAAAATAATACTGTTAATAAAACAGAAAGCAATATACCACTAAGGCCATGGCCAGTTATCAGGGCTGTCAGCTCTCTGTACATAGTAACACACAAAAAGATTAAAAAGATTAAGGTTAGTTAAAAAAAAGAAGAAAAATTACATGTCCACTTCACAAGGCGCAAAATAAAGATAAAAAAAGTGACCTTGGGACGATAAAAAATGTGTCTGAAGTGTTATATCATAAAAAATATGACTAATTTTGCAGACGCAACCATTCCGGTAACACCGGCATACGACAACGGCGACTGCCCGCGACAGCGCCTGCATATCATAGTTATTTATAACCTCAGTAGTATTTCAGCATATAAGTAAACCCTTAATAAAGATAATATAGAAATGACAAAAATTGGTATCAACGGTTTCGGCCGTATCGGACGTTTCGTCTTCCGTGCTTCTACTAAGCGTGATGATCTTGAAGTAGTTGCTATCAACGACCTTCTTCCCGTAGACTACATGGCATACATGCTCAAGTATGACACAA
>CAMWKC010000074.1 GCA_947174735.1 uncultured Porphyromonadaceae bacterium | reverse complement strand
GAATATAAGTCACCATTAGTTTTAATTATATCCTCTCCCGGCTTCCCGCACGGATGTTTTCGGCTTTTGGCGCCTCCTCTGCGCAGCCTTCCTTTGGCTACTGACTTTCTCTTTTGGGCAGTTTACCTTCGATTCTTAGTTCTCTCCTCTACGCAGCCTTTTGTTGCTTTCACCCTCGCGAAGCTGGTTTTCGCCAGTACCAAAGCTTTAACCCTCATCAAGCTGCCCTGCCGCTACCGAAGTTTTTACTCTCGCGAAGCTGGTTCCCACCGGTACCAAAGCTTTTACTCTCATCAAGCTGCCCTGCCGCTACTGAAGCTTTTACTCTCGCGAAGCTGGTTCCCGCCGGGAGCTCTGCTCCCGTATTATTAAAACTACTCCTGCGTCTCTCCTCGAATAGAGACATGGAAATCATAACTGCTTTATATCTTATTCCTGTCGGTATCAGCGATGCTCCGCTGTCTGACACCTTACCGGCAGCCACCGTCGGCATAGTGCGTAATATACGCCATTACATAGTTGAAAATATACGCACCGCCCGCCGTTTTCTTAAGAAATGTGACCGTGATATCGACATAGATACCCTTACCTTCTGCGAGCTTAACCGTCACACCGAACCGCGTGATGTATCAGCTTATCTTGAGCCATTGCGTCGTGGCGAGCCTATCGGCCTTATGAGCGAGGCCGGCTGTCCTGCTGTAGCCGACCCGGGAGCTATAGTCGTGGGTATTGCACAGCATGAAGGCCTAAAAGTTGTACCTCTTGTCGGCCCATCGAGCATACTGATGTCGCTTATGGCCTCAGGTTTCAACGGACAAGGCTTTGCCTTTCACGGATATCTGCCTATCGAAACTACAGCCCGCACTAAAGCTATTAGAGAACTCGAATCCGAGTCTGCACGTAAGAACATGACTCAGATATTCATCGAGGCTCCTTACCGTAACAACAAGATGTTGGCCACCCTTATTACTACACTACGTGCGGTCACAATGCTGTGTGTAGCCTGTGATCTGACAGACCCTCTGCACGAAAGTGTAATCAGTCTTCCTGCGTCACGATGGCGCACCATAAAAGCAGACTACGATAAACGCCCAGCTATATTTTTGATTTACAGTGGTTCGACAGTAATATTATGAAAATACGCAAAATAAATTTTGATCTTCCTGAACTTCCGTTTGATGATTTGGACAGCAATTCTGCTTCTGTAAAATTACGTCCGAGTCCTGCTTCGCACTATGCTAAAGCCGTGGTTGATAAACCGGATAAACAGAAAGAGCCGCATCAGCGTCTTCTGTATTATATATCTTTTGGCTCCGGGTCCAGCGGTAATAGTTGCTATATAGGCACTTCGCAAGGAGGTATAATAATTGATGCTGGTGTCAAAGACAGTATTATCGAAAAGACTCTGCGTGACAGTGGTGTTCCTATGTCGAAAGTGCACGGCATACTTCTTACACATGACCATTCCGATCATATACGTTATGCCTACACACTGTTGCGCAATCACAAACACCTGAAGCTTTTCTGCACCAACCGTGTGCTCAACGGTCTGATGCAGCGTCACAACGTCTCGCGACGTGTACGCGATTATCATGTGCCGATTTTCAAAGAGATACCTTTCAAAATATTCGATTTTGAGATTACAGCTTTTGAGGTACCTCACGACGGGTCGGACAACATGGGCTTCTCTATAGAATTTGATGAACGTCGTTTTGTGCTTGCTACCGATCTTGGGGCTGTCACAGCACGCGCTCATCACTACATGAGTCAGGCCACATATCTTGTTATCGAAGCTAATTACGATCTCGATATGCTGCGTCTCGGCCGTTATCCTGAATATCTCAAAGCCCGCATACAGACCGAAATCGGTCACATGGACAATACCCATACAGCAGCTTTTCTACGGGAGATAGTCAATCCCGGTCTCAAGTATATATTTCTCTGTCATCTCTCCCTTGATAATAACACCCCTGAGAAAGCCCTTGCGGCTACTCACGCGGCTCTGCGCGATGCCGGCCTTCGTGTCGGTGGCGCTAACGAAACCCTCGAAGACCGTGCCGCCGATATTCAGCTGATGGCCCTGCCACGCTTCGAACCCACCCGTCTCTTCGTCTTCCGACCCTAACATTGTATGAAGAAGTTATATGAAACAGAGCAGCCTGAAGTTATCAACTTCAGGCTGCTCTGTTTCATATAACTATAATCAGTGTACCATCACTTTAGTATGGCCTACCAGATATAGATCAGGTACAAGATCACTGACACGTACCAGTTCACCGGCTTTTATCTCGACTGTGCGTATCAACAGACCGCGTGAATCATAGATAGGTATACTACGTTGACGACCGCTAAATATACAAATCTCGTGGTTCTCAACCCATATTCTGAGTCCTGTTTTACCTGTGATTTCCTCAATCCGGCTACTATCGAATATCGGTATGTAGCGGCGCGAATCATCAGCTGTCAGATAACATTCAAACGGACGCACATCACGCAGATTTCTCACGAATATACTGCCTGGATTGGAACTTTCATACCAGTCGTCGTTTATGGCTAATATATTGTCTTCTACAGTTGTTCCGATGAACGTCGTCCACATTTCTGTGCCTTTGATACAGCTTACGCTTTCCGGTTCGGGAGTTTCACTTACGGTAGCGTTACGAGCCGTGAAAGTAACATCTCCGCTGATGTTGTAATCATCACGATATTCCGGATTGTTAGGCATCGAAATCAGATAAGGTTCGTATGCTCTGATTTGGGCTGCTTCCTCCCAGTCATTTGCCGCCGGACTGAGGAGCCAGAACGGACGGTCACCATTATCTGTATCTGCGACAGCAAACGGTTTTATGACGCTATATACATCTCTTATCTCCTCCACATCAAACGGGAGTGCTAAAGTCTCCCAGCCAGCAGGTACTCCGAATACGGTTTCCTTGCTGAAATGGCGTGTATATCGGATGTCATCTGCGGTAAATTCGATAGGAGCATAGAACGGATAACCATCTGTCAGTACTATCGAAGCGGCCCGTGTGCCTTCTACTGTATTCTTCACACCTGTGTCGCCTGAAGCCCTGCCGGGTAAATAAAGCAGCAGATTCGGATTAGTCACTCCCTCACTCAGACGGGTATCAGCCTTGAGGTCGGTAGAGTTCCAGATTATGGCACAGAGCATATCGTTTCCGCTCAGAATACCGTTTCCATACCCGGTCAGCTTCTCAGGCATTGTTACCGATATAAGATTCATATCGGCTAATGCGCCGTCAGGTAGGTCGGCATCGTCAATATCCGTAAGGTCAAGGTGACGGAGTGACTTCATCGAGCGTATCAGAGCGTAGTCGTCATGGTTAAGCAGACCTGTGATGCTCAGACTTTCCATACTGTCAAGCATCTCTCGGTCGGTCCAGCCGTAACATGACTCTAATACACCTGCGACAGCAGTCTCGGCATGTTCCTCGTCGGCATAGCCATGTATTATATATTCGGCTATATCCGAGTCTGTAATACCATCTTTCACTGCAACAGCTTTTACTGTACCGAGTCCTCCGGCATCAAATTCACCGGTATAAAGTGTGCCGTCCGCCGGTTCACTTCCGTCAAGAGTATAGTATATCTCGGCTTCAGGTTCTTCGGTAGCAAGTGTTATGTAACGGCCGTTATATCCGATCGTCACATCGGCGCATCTGATTTCACTCACAGTTATCTCAGCCACTTCCGACTCCAGATGATGCGGAGCCACAGCCTTGGCATAGACAGTACAGTTTACCTCAATTGCTATTGGTCCTTCGTATGCTATCCATTCGCTGTCAGTATCGAAAGTATAGCTTATTTCGGCTTCTTCGGTATCACAGTAAAGTGTCAGAAGTCTTGTCTCCGGGTCAAAGCTACCGTAAGGCATCTCTGTTGTCAGACCTTCCACTTCTTGTCGCACCACTTCCGAATCATACATGTCCGTTCTGCGTGCCTGTGCATATACAATCATATTGCCGTATATAGGAATTGGTGCCTCATACCTTGTCATAGCTTCCGGATTATCATTGCCGATAGCATAATAGATATCCGAACCTTCAGCTTCGATAGTCACTGCCATCTGCCCAAGATCAATATTGATCTTCGGAGCCGGAGTTACGTAGTCAGCATGTATGTAGCTGAACGCAATAATCTCCGAGGGATGATAACCCTCCTTGAACGAGCGTGCATGAACTGTGACATCTTCGGTCAGCGGGAACGCGCCGTTATAGAGATTTCCCTCTTCGGTCGGTTCACTTCCGTCGAGAGTGTAGTAAGTGGTTACACCCTCTCTGCTATCCTGAGTAATGACAAGTTTCAGATGTTCGAAACTGAGTTCCGGCTTATCGACTTTCTTATCATCTATCGTCAGTTCGCTGATTTCCGAATTGACAAGATTTCCTGTCGGATCGATAGCGATAGCTTTTATCACACCGTTGCGGTCAAATTCGAATTCACCTTCGTACAGATTCGAGTCTTTACTTGGATTCGTAGTATCGGTAGTATAACGGATTTCAGCATCGGAATAAGGACAACTTATTCTTATCATGTTATTCTCGACAGGAATTATCTGAGGTTTCGGCATTGTTAGATAGTCAATAGTTACCGAAACAACTTCCGAGTCATACATGTCGTCCTTACGGGCCTGAGCGTAGACAGTACCGTTATTTTCCATAAGGAATGGAGCTGTGTATGGCTGCATATCTTCCGGAGCAGACTCGCCAATACTGTAGAACAGCGTTGAACCTTCCGTCGTAGCCGTCAGTGTTACAGTTTTACCGTCAAGATTAATCTTTGGCGCAGACACCGTATATGCAGCGTGGCTATAGTCGAAGGATACTATTTCCGACGGATTGTAACCCTCCTTGAACGAGCGTGCAAGCACTGTGACATCTTCGGTCAGCGGGAACGCGCCGTTATAGAGATTTCCCTCTTCGGTCGGTTCACTTCCGTCAAGAGTGTAGTAAGTGGTTATACCCTCTCTGCTGTCCTGAGTGATGACAAGCTTCAGATGTTCGAAGCTGAGTTCCGGCTCATCGACTTTCTTGTCATCTATCACCAGTTCCGCGATAGCGGAATTGTCAAGATTTCCGTTCGGATCAACAGCGATAGCCTTTATCACACCGTTGCGGTCAAATTCAAATTCTCCGGTATAAGGTGTTGAATCCGGGTTCGGTTCTTTATTGTCGGTGGTATAATAGATAACAGCGTCCTCACGTGCACAGTGAATCTGAATCATATCATTATCAAGACGGCTTATCTGCGGTTGGGGCATCTGTCGTCCTGTTACGGATATTGAAACAACTTCCGAATCATACATACCGTCCTTACGGGCCTGAGCATAGACAGTACCGTTGTTTTCCATAAGGAAAGGAGCTGTGTACTGCTGCATATCCTTAGGATCAGGCTTGTCGATACTGTAGAACAGTGTCGAACCTTCGGTTGTAGCCGTCAGTGTTACAGTTTTACCGTCAAGGTCAATCTTTGGTGCGGACACCACGTAAGTAGCATGATTATAGGTGAAAGTTACTATCTCTGATGGGTCGTAACCCTCCTTAAACGAGCGCGCAAGAACTGTTGTATTGCCTGTCAGTGAGAAAGGACCCTCATATAGCTGGCTACTCTCGGTCGGTTCTTGGCCGTCAAGAGTGTAGCGTGTGGTAACACCTTCACGCTGTTCCTGAGTGATAACAATTGTCAGATTTTCAAATGTAATCACCGGGTCAGCCACCTTGTAGAAGTTAATCTCCTTTACTGCGATTTCTGACGGATTGAGGTCAGTATCGGATACAATACCTATAGCCTTCACCACAGCATTGTGGTCAAGAGCGAAGGGCTCATTATACGGAATACTTTGGTCCGTAGGTATATCGCCATTAAGTGTGTAGTATATCTTTGCATCTTCGCGAGAGCATGATATCGTTACTACACCGTTTTCAAACTCAATTACCGGTGTGGGCACGGCATTGGGTGCATCCATAAGATGGAATGTGAACTGTGCCGGAGCCTCTCCGTCGGCGTCACGGAGAATACCGAAGTATTCGCCTGCTTCGAGTTGCAGTTGTTTCATGGCTGCTAATTCGGCAGCTGTTATCTCTGCGACTTTAGCACCTTCACGATAGAGATCGAGTGCTATTGCAGCGTCGGTGCGGAAGTAGAGTGGTGCACCGGCAGCGGTGAATTTTACTGCCGCGAACTCGCCTGTAGCCGGAGTAGTAAAGGTATGCTTTGAATTGACAGCCATTTCCACAGCTGTAGCTGTGAAGTTACCTGATAACTCGAGGTCCCATGTAGTTGGCGGAGCCCATCCGGTCTCGGTACGTACTTGCATCAGATACTGTACAGAATCGTTGCCCGCTATTGTCACACGGTCGCCTTCAAATATCGGCTGCTTATTGCGCACGCTGAGGCGGAAGCTTTCCGGAAGCTCTACGGCGAAAGTGTACGAATCGGTTATTTGTCGTGCTACTTCCACATAACCTAAATCTGTGCCGTTAATGTAATGACGATAGCCGATTATAGGAGCTTTTGTATCACCGTCGTAGAAGACAATAGCCTTACGGTAGAATGAACTCCACTCGCCGTCGTCATCGCGTACGCGCAGATTGAAATAATGTGCACCTCCGCTTTTGTCGAAGCCTGACAGGTCAATGTCGAATGTCACCGGATTACTGTCAGTAGTAGTTACGACACGGTTGGCGTAATCATCGTCAAGCCAGTATTCATAGTTGGTGAATGGAGTCTTGGCCGAAGCGTAATAGAAATACTTCGAATACACCGAACCCCATAGCCCTGCACCGTTGCGCAGACGATAGTTGAAACGGTGCAAACCCTTGCGTACACCTGTCAGGTTTATTTCGTAGGTATTTTCACCGGAGCCTACCGAGCCTTCGGTTCTGTCATCGTAGTTGTCGTCTATCCAATATTCGTATGCTACAGCATCATAATCAGTACCGGTAGTGAATACCATCTTACGGTATGTAGCACCCCAGCCGTTTACATTATTATACAGACGGCAGTTAAAGTAGTGCGCTCCCGGTGTAACATCGGCGAGGCTCACATCGAAACTGCAACTGCCTTCCGTTATATCGCCGGTCTGTTTCCCGCTGTAGTTATTATCTATCCAGTATTCATAGCTTACTACCCCGGTAGAGTTGCTGACGTTGTAAAACATCTTGCGGTACACAGAACCCCATTCCCCGTCTGTTCTGTTCAGACGGCAGTTAAAGTAATGTGTGCCTTGGGGTAATGCTGTTATATCAATATCAAAGGTGTTGGTGCCGCCTATTAGCTCACCCCTTACCTTAGTATCGTGATCATTATCAAACCAGTACTCGTAACTGCACCCCATATCGCCGTCATTTTGAGCGATATTGTAGAACATCTTACGGTACACGGAGCCGTACTTACCATCCTCCGTACTCAGACGGCAATTGAAATAATGTACTCCTTTCGGCAGTGAGGAGGCATCGATTTGAATGTCAAACTGCTCACCGGTCACGGTACCGGTCTGAGCGGTTGATACATCATTGTCGAACCACCATTCATAGGCCGCAGGCCCGGCTGCGAAAGCCGAGCCTGCCGCTATGAATAATGCCGATATCAGAGAATATAGCTTACCCATATCGGTCAGGTTTGGGTAAAATGATTAATTGGGAGTTACGCTGATTGTTACATTCAGCTTATTATTCTCGGCATCATATTCTACCTTACTATTGGCAGAATCAACCGTAGGCACCGAAGGATTCTCCGAGAAAGGAAATTCACCACCATAAACACCCACGACAGTACCGTCCTCGCCGAAATAACCTTTTTCGGCTAGATCTATAGTTGACTCTAAGTTTTCATCAAGTATATCATTGTTTACCTCATAGCACTCCTTTAAGGTGGGTACAATATTGTTAGCGAAGCTAGGTTTAATTATGGAATTAAATATTTTATGGGTTGTCACAGGATTATAATAGGTATGAAGGTATGACGACTCAGTTTTTTGACCCTCTGCTAAAATAGAAGAAATTGTTGTAAGAGGTATATAATAAGTTTGAGCAATATTACAATTGATTACAGTTACTGCAAATATAGGATTAACATTGGAACTGACATAGTAGCGTGGAATAAGTTTAATTTTAGAATTCTGGATAGTCGTAATATTGTCTCTTGCTCCCTGAAAACATGCTTTTTCAATCAGACATTTATCTATAAGCACATTATTTCCACCATATCCTATATTTTCAAAAGTCTCGATCCATGTTTTTCTAATTTCAACCTCTTTAAGATTATCCCGGCTCAGTTGCTCATCCTCAAAATATACTGATGGAAGTCTAACTCCATCGAATAGAGGGGCTTCCATATAACTATTAGGATTTTTAGACATATCTATCGTTATATTAGGTAGGATATGTGATTTATAACCACAACCAATAATACTTAGTCTTTTGTCGATCTTAATATTAGTAGATGTAGCAGCGAATTTACCTTCTGAAAGATAGATTATATCTCCGTTTTGTGCTGAGTCAAGAGCCTCTTCAAGGGCAGAGAGGTTACTGAAGAAGGATAGCTCTCCATTGTGGGAGAGGGTCACCAAAGGCCGCTGTGCCATAGTGGCCAGCAGGACGCTTAGTAAGGCAATCAATGTGGTAAAACGTTTCATTGTGTTAGAATTTATGTATTATGTTATTTGTTGTAGCATTTAAGTATAAATTCTCTTATCAGAATAGATATTCTATAGAGAAGAAGCGTACTTCTGTGAGTAAAATATATATTCTTCGTATGTGGCAAGGCATCAAACTTTTTATGTAAAAACACGATAAAAAGCTGTTGCAAGGTTACAATAAGAGGACAATATTTTATTACAAAGTTAGCACTTTTTTACTTATATTCCATAAAAATAGCTGACTTTATTAAGTATTTTTATATTTTGTAGATATAAATTTCAATTATGGTTACAGTATCGGCATCGGGAGAGCAAGTCATATAGAGGTATCTTTTAGTGA
>CAMWKC010000073.1 GCA_947174735.1 uncultured Porphyromonadaceae bacterium | reverse complement strand
TCCTACCACCCTCAGGGTATTTATAATTTTTCCTTACAAAAATTAAACTTAATTATAGTTTTCTATTACAGACTATAACCTTTGTCAAGATAAATAAGTCCAATATCCATATTTTAAGAAAATGAAGAATCTGAATTATTGCACCATGGCAACGGCTCTTGCAGTCGGTTCACTTCTCCTTCCTTCGTGCAAAAGCGATAAGCAGCAGCAGACCCAAGTACAGGCTCCGGAATACGCCGTGCTTCAGGTCGGTACAGAAGATGTGAGTCTGAATACAGCTTACCCGGCTACGCTGCATGGTATAAACGATGTGGAAATCCGTCCTCAGGTCACTGGTTTCCTAACCCAGGTTAACGTCCATGAAGGTCAGCACGTCAGTGCTGGTCAGCTTCTGTTTACCATTGATCATGTACAGCTGCAGGCAGCTGTGGACGCCGCTCGGGCAGCTGTGGAAGTTGCACAGGCTAACGTTAATACAGCCCAGACTAATGCTAATAATAATAAGATTCTACTTGATAAAAATATAATAAGTGCTCCGGCCTATCAGATTTCAGCTGACGCTCTTAATGCAGCAAAGGCCCAGTTGCATCAGGCTCAGGCTAATCTTGTATCTGCCCAGAAAAATCTGTCCTATACTTCGGTCAAGGCTCCTACAGCCGGTGTAGTAGGCACTATTGATAATAAAGCCGGAAGTCTGGTAAGTCCCTCTACTCTTCTTACTATACTCTCTGACAATGGAGCAATTGAGGCTTATTTCTCAATGACTGAAAAAGAAATTCTTGCCCTTACAGATAACGGTAGCCGTTCGGTCAATGCTGCAATATCTTCAATGCCTGAAGTAGAACTTCAGCTTAGTGACGGTACTCTTTATCCTTATAAAGGTAAGATTGTATCTATCTCAGGCGTACTTGACACAGCTACAGGTAGTGCGACAGTAAAGGCTTCATTCCCCAATCCGGATGCTATGCTACGTAGTGGCAACACCGGTTTGGTACTTATTCCTAATACAGTAACGAACGCTGTACAGATTCCCCAGAGTGCTACTTACGACATACAGAATATGAAATTCTGTTACGTTGTCGGCGATAGTGCGATTGTACATTCTACTCCGATTACCGTATCTGATCAGAATGACGGCAAGAATTATGTAGTCACTTCTGGCTTGAAACCCGGTGATGTTATAGTAGTCGAAGGCGTAGGTATCAGTGTACGCGACGGAATGGCTATAACTCCTAAAAATCCTACTCAACCTCAGTCAACTCCTAACAAATGAACTTAGATAGATTTATAAACCGACCTGTCCTTTCGACCGTAATCTCGGTATTCATTGTGATTTTCGGTCTGTTAGGTCTATTCAGCATTTCAATTGAGCAATATCCTTCGATTGCTCCTCCGACTATTCGTGTGTCGACTACATATACCGGTGCCAACGCTCAGACTGTGCTTAATTCAGTCATAGCTCCTCTCGAAGAGCAGATAAACGGCGCCGAGGGTATGGATTATATGGTGTCTACTGCCAGCAATAACGGACAGGCTGAAATACAGGTATATTTCAAACAGGGTATGGATCCTGATATGGCAGCTGTCGACGTACAGAATCGTGTGGCAAAAGCTACCAGTCAGCTGCCCTCCGAGGTTACACAGGTAGGTGTTATTACTCAGAAGCGCCAGAGCTCGATGCTTATGGTTAACGGTGTCTATGACCCTACTGGAACTTATAGTCAGGAGTTTATAGAAAACTATGTTACTATAAATATCCTGCCTCAGGTTAAACGTGTTACTGGTGTTGGTGATGCCTCTGCATTCGGTGCTGACTATTCAATGCGTATATGGCTTGACCCAAAGAAGATGGCTCAATACAATCTGATGCCTTCCGATGTCACTGCGGCTTTGGCCGAACAGAATATCGAAGCTGCGCCGGGACAGTTCGGAGAACAAGGTGATCAGGCCTTTCAGTATATAATGCGCTACAAAGGCCGTCTGTCGCAAGCTAAGGAATTCGAAGATATCATATTACGTGCCTTATCGGATGGTGAAGTGCTTCGTCTCGGTGACGTGGCTAAAGTAGAGCTCGGACGTCTGACTTACTCAATGGGTTCTCAGCTCAATGGTTATGTCGGTTCTGCATTCGTAGTTTACCAAAGTGCAGGTTCAAACGCAACTGCTGTAATCGAAAGGATTGAAAAACTTCTTGATCAGGCACGCAAAGAGCTTCCAAAGGGCCTTGTTCTTGAAACAACGATGAATGTCAACGACTTCCTTTTTGCTTCTATTCATGAGGTTGTCAAAACTCTCATCGAAGCATTTATACTGGTATTCCTTGTTGTATTTATTTTCCTTCAGGATTTCCGTTCGACTCTGATACCTATTATCTCTATTCCTGTAGCGTTAATCGGTACTTTCTTCCTGTTGTACATATTCGGCTTTACACTTAATCTGCTTACCTTAGCTGCTCTTGTACTCGCAATTGCTATTGTAGTTGATGACGCTATAGTGGTGGTGGAAGCCGTACATGCAAAACTCGACCAAGGATATAAATCCGCACGCAAGGCCTCAATTGATGCCATGCGTGAGATTGCAGGTGCCCTTATTTCCATCACTCTGGTTATGATGCTTGTGTTTATTCCGGTATCTTTCCTTGGTGGCACCTCAGGTATTTTCTATCGTCAGTTCGGTCTTACCATGGCCATGGCTATAGGTCTGTCTGCTGTCAATGCTCTTACTCTCTCTCCGGCTCTATGTGCTATTTTCCTGAAGCCGCATAATGAGGAGGAAAATCTCAAAGAACGTCTCGGCAAAGCATATTCTGCTGCTGGTGAGGCTGTAGTTCAGTCTTATAAAAAACGTTTTCACTTCCCCCCTGTTGTCACTTTCTGTTTTATAGTAGCAGCCATAGTATTTCTGGTTCTCGGCTGGTACACTTTTGAAAATGTTGTACTTAGCATAATAGCCTGTGTAGTAGCCATTTTAGCACTCATTGGAATGTTCCAAAAGGCCTTCCTCGACGCCTTTAACCGTGCTTTCAACAAACTACTCGCTGTCTATAAAAGAGCTACTAAATTCTTCCTTAAACACAAACTTATTTCTATGGGTTGTGTAGCAGCCTCCATCGGTATTCTGGTATGGCTTATGAGTATTACTCCGACAGGTCTCGTACCTAATGAAGATACAGGTGCCATTATGGGTGCTGTAACATTGCCGCCAGCTTCTTCACAGGAGCGTACTCAGGAGATTATGGCTAAGGTTGACAGCATGATAGGTACACTTCCGGAAGTTCAGTCACGTACAGCTATTCTTGGATTCAGCTTTATCGGCGGACAAGGCAATACATACGGCTCTTTCATTGTCAAACTCAAGCCATGGGATGAACGTCCGCATGCTGATCAGAGCGCATCAGCCGTATTAGGTAAGATAATGGCTATGGCGCAGCAGATAAAGGGTGCCAATATCATGTTCTTCCAGCCTCCTATGATTACCGGTTATTCCGTTACCAACGGTTTCGAAGTTAAACTTGAAGATAAAACCGGTGGCTCACTTGATAACTTCTATCGAGTTTACCAGAATTTCATTGCTCAGCTCAATGCACAGCCTGAAATTCAGATGGCCTACTCTACATTTAATCCTACCTTCCCGCAGTATATGGTAGACATAGATGTAGCCAAAGTTAAACAGGCTGGACTGACACAGAATGCCATTCTGTCGGCACTGCAAGGTTATTACGGTGGTATGTACATCTCAAACTTTAACTCTTATGGTAAGCTTTATCGTGTCATGATGCAGGCCTCTCCTGAAGCCCGTGTATCTCCCGAGACCTTAAAACAGATTAAAGTACGCAATGGCAATGAGATGGCCCCCATAGATAACTTTGTAAAGCTCACTCGCGTCTATGGTCCCGACCTTCTTAACCGTTTTAATATGTTTACCTCTATCTCCGTGACAGGTACTCCTAATCCCGGTTACAGTTCCGGCCAGGCTATTGAGGCTATTAACCGTGTGGCTGATGAAAGTCTGCCTGCAGGTTACACATTCGAATATTCCGGTATGACTCGTGAAGAGGCTTCCGGCGACAGCGGTTCACTCGGCTACGTATTTATTCTGGTACTCCTTTTCGTTTACCTTATCCTGTCCGCACAGTACGAAAGTTATATTTTGCCATGGGCTGTTATTCTTTCGGTACCTTTCGGTCTTATGGGCACATTTATATTCGCACAGATGCGTGATATAGCCAATAACATTTATCTCCAGATTGCCCTTATCATGCTTATCGGTCTGCTCGCTAAGAATGCTATTCTTATTGTTGAGTTCGCTCTTGACCGTCGTAAGACCGGTATGTCTATTTTCAATGCCGCTATGCAGGGTGCTATAGCACGTCTGCGTCCTATCCTCATGACCTCATTGGCTATGATTATCGGTCTGCTTCCTCTGATGTTCGCACACGGAGCAGGTGCAAATGGTAACCAGGCGCTCGGCACAGGTGCTGTCGGAGGTATGCTTATAGGTATGATTCTACAGGTTCTTATAGTTCCGGCTCTCTTTGTCACTTTCCAGACCCTTCAGGAGAAGATTTCACCATTTAAATGGACTGATACTGATAACTCCGGTCTGTCGTCAGAGATTGAACAGTATAGCGGAGCTACAGAATAAAACTCCTTTTTCTATTTCTGCGGGCCGTTTTTAGCCCATTGCTCAATAACGGCCCGCACCACCTAACTTTACATACAGTTTTACAATGAATAATACCTCTAAAATATTTCTTTGTAGTATGCTCACCCTATCCATGGCGAGCTGTAACATCTACAAGAAGTATGAGCTTCCCACTGACGACTCCGCTATTGTAGCTGATTATGGTTCTGCTCTCAGAGCAGAAGTTGATTCTACCGCACTGCCTTATCTCAGCTGGCGTGATGTCTTTACAGACCCGAAACTGCAAGACCTCATTTCATTAGCCCTGGCTAATAATACTGATCTTGAGAATGCCCGGCTTAACATTGATATCGCTCGGGCTCAGCTCAAAGGTGCAAAACTCAGTTATTTTCCTTCACTGGCTATAAGTCCGAATGTCGGTACTTCAAGTTATGGCGGCAGTCACATGAACTGGAGCTATACTATACCGGTCGCACTTAACTGGGAAATAGATGCTTTCGGAAAGATTCTAAATCGTAAACGCGGCGCAAAGGTGTCTGTCGAACAAGCTGAAGCTTATCGGCAGGCTGTACAGTCACAGATTGTATGTGGTGTAGCTTCTACCTACTACACTCTTGTATGGCTTAATCAGCAGCTCGATCTTACACGCCGTACAGCTGATATCTGGAAGGAACAGGTTGAGTCTATGGTTCTCATGAAACAAGCTGCTATGGTTAACGAAGCAGCAGTAGTGCAGAGCCGAGCCAATTATTACAGTATTATGGCTAATATTCCGGAGCTTGAGAAGTCAATTACTTCCACACAAAATACTCTTTCGCTTCTGCTGAATTCATATCCTCAGACATGGGAGGTAACTTCTAATCTGAATTTTGACATTCCTGTTCAGCTTGTTGAAGGTATTCCTCTTTCATATCTTGCCTGTCGTCCTGATGTTAGAGCAAGTGAACGCAGTCTGGCAGCTGCATACTATTCAACAAACAGTGCCCGAGCAGCCTTTTATCCAAGCATAGTAATCGCACCTCAAGGCGGATTCACTAATCTTGTAGGAGGTATGATTACAAATCCTGGTAAATGGTTCATACAGCTTGCCGGTTCATTGACAGCTCCTATATTCTCACGTGGCCAGAATATAGCAACTCTTGAAGCTGCTAAAGCGCAACAGCAACAGGCACTTAATTCATTTGAATATACAGTGCTTTCTGCAGCAGGACAGGTTAGTGACGCTTTGACAGCCTATAATAAGAATGCTGAGAAACGCGAATATATACTTAAACAGATTGATCAACTGGAAAAATCGGTTGAATACACTCAGGAACTTCTTACACTCAACCAGAGCACTACCTATCTTGAGGTACTGACTGCTCGTTCCAACCTACTGAATGCCCAACTCGCAAGCCTGACTTGCTGGCATGATAAAGCAACAGCTCTTATATCTATATATCAAGCAGTTGGTGGCGGACGTTAACGTTCTGTAAGGCTCACAACCGATTTATCGCATCTTAAATTCCCCCACCTCTCTGTACTAAATCAAAAGTAGCGGAAGGTGGGGGATAATATTTTAGAGTTTTGCGACAATATAGATTTCTAAAAAGTTTTTATCTTTTTACTAAGTTTTAAATTATTTTTCTTAATTTTGGAATTATTCTTTGACCTCATAATACTTCTATTATCATGGCAGCTATAATCAGTCCGCAGGCTTTTGTGCATCCTGAAGCTCGTCTCGGCAATAATGTACAGATACATCCGTTTGCTTACATTGACGCCAATGTCGAAATTGGCGATAACACCATCGTACGTGCACATGCCAGTATTCTTTCAGGTGCCCGTATCGGACATGACAACGTCATCTATGAAGGAGCGGTTATTTCTGCTTCTCCACAGGATTTCAGATGGAAGGGATGTGATAGCTTTGTTCGTATCGGTAACAAAACCGTCATTCGCGAACATGTGATTATCAACCGAAGTATATATAAAGATGGTGAAACTTCTATCGGTAATAATTCTTTCATTATGGCTCAGACACACATAGGTCATGATTCAGTCATAGGCAACTATTGTGTGTTGGGAAATGCTGTCAAGATAGCTGGCGATGTCCGTATAGGTGACTATTCAATACTCTCCTCAAACGCTCTCGTTCACCAAGGCTTCAATATAGGCGAGTGGGTACTCATCAAGGGTGGTACACGTGTTAACGGTAATGTACCTCCATTCTGCATTATGGCTCATAATCCTATTACCTATTCGGGGGTCAATGCCTTCGTAATGCGCAAGGCAAAAAAGTCAGAACAGCTCATCGAAGATATAGCTCAATGTTATCGACACATATACCAAAGCAATACTTCTGTATTTAACGCTCTGCGACGTATAGAAATAGATATACCCTATTCTAACGAACGTGATCAGGTACTTGACTTCATACGTAAGCATAATCTCAAGCTTGCGGCTGTCAAGCAGGATCTGTTTGATTGATTTAGTATATACACCTACAGCCGGTTTCACTATAGAAGTTGGAACCGGCTGTAGTCTACTTTAAAGTTATTATGAATACTAAAAAACTACTGACACGTGCAGTCTCCGGTGCTGTTTATGTTGCCTTGATTGTTGTGGCCATGCTGTGTGGCACACCAGGCGTTATGGCATTAGCTGCCTTATTCTGCATCCTTGGAGTGATTGAATTTGAGAAGCTTTATCACGCTTTGTCTGTGCAGCGTCTTCTTACTATAGTTCTTGATGTCATAGGTGCTCTATGTCTATGCTTATGTATTTATCCTATAGCTTTGATGATGTGGGTCACGGTACTCCTGATACGCTTTGTAACTGAGCTGTATCTTAAATCAGAAACACCTCTGATTGATGTCTGTCGCTCTCTTATGGCTCAGATTTATTTAGGATTACCTCTTGGCCTTATGGTGCTGCTATCTGATTTTACCGGAAGTTCTATGATTGTTCTTCTGCTCTTTATATTCATTTGGCTTAATGATACCGGAGCTTTTCTGGTATGCAGTGCTATCGGACGGCGTAAACTCTTCGAGCGTATCTCTCCGAACAAATCATGGGAGGGATTCTTTGGTGGCCTCTGCTTCAACTTTATTCTTGCTGTCATTCTATGTCTAAGCTGTCCCGGAGCTTTTGATATGCCTTCCTATATGCCCCTTTGGCTTTTCCTTGCAGCACTTGTAACTGTATTTTCAACATGGGGAGACTTGTTTGAGTCTTTACTGAAACGTAGTCTTCACATTAAAGACTCAGGCAATCTTATACCCGGTCATGGCGGTATACTTGACCGTATCGATTCACTTCTGTTTGTGATGCCGGCAGCTTATATATTCTTTCACTTGCTTTAAGCATTGCTCAATTTATATTTCAAGCTGGTTTATAGCAATTTTATTCTTTAATTCAAAGATATTAAGCCGGTTATATCGCTATGATATAACCGGCTTAACATGAAATTATAAAATCACTTTATTCTAAACCAATATCCTGCTGTAAGCATAACCGACATACTGTTAGATGCACTGAAAACGTCCGCTCGAGCTGATGGAAAGATATTTCCCAGACCAAAATAAAAACGTGCCTCTATACATATCGATTGAATACGGTTTAGGTTAAATTCTCCTCCCAGTCCGGCAGATATACCATAATCAAATTTCTGACTTGCTTTCATCGTCATCTGCGAGTTGGTACGGTTACGATTTGGAAAATCAGGAAGATCCTCTGTATGCCACGGGTCGAAATTCGACTTTGAACTCTCTCCTATGAATATTCCTACCTCTGGTCCTGCATTAAAAAAGAAACGTCCGCGACGTCCGAAGTATATATGAGCCAATACCGGTATCTGTATATAATTAAGGGTACGTTCATACCGATAAGGTAATTTTTGAAATTTTTCAAAGTTTTCTTTCCAACCTCTCTGAGTCCAAAGACATTCAGCTATAAGACCAAAATATTTCTCTTCTATATATCTGAAAGTCACTCCGGCAGTACCGCCAGTTTTAAGTTTTTGCCTTACTGAAGGATTAAAAAACACTCTTGATACCCCTGCACCTCCCTTAATACCGAAAGCGACATTCGAATCATAGTGAGTTTGTCCTACAACATCTGTTTCCCACATCACAGACATGAGAAGAAAGACAAGTATCTTATAGACCAATCGGCTCATTTCAGTCTTTCTCTATCTATTTTACCGCTCGGTGTGAAACGCAACAGATAACAAACCTGATTGTAGAAACCACCCCAGTTATTAACACGCACTGGCTCTATCTCTGCCTGCATAGTGATGGTAGCCGGTAAACCTCTGTTCATGTCTCCTCCGTTATAAACCACTCCGGGTATGAAAGTACGGGCTACATCATAACCGGTGACAGAATACATGGGAAAGGATTTGGCAGGTGCTGTTCCATACATCTGGGTAAATACTGAAGTAAATTCCTCAGCGTCTGATG